>NZ_JBDSWZ010000312.1:0-9100 GCF_039926425.1 Dokdonella sp. | reverse complement strand
TTGGGACATGAAATCGATCGGCGCCGACTCTCTCAAACAGGTTCTCGAGGACGCGCGTTCCGGCACCGATGACCCGCACAACATCGCAACGCTTGAGCGCATGCTCGGACAGGTCGATGCCGGATCTTTCGAGTCGCTCGGGCGGCGTTGAGCAAAGCGGTCGTTCAGGCGCGTTGTCGCTATCGCATTTTCACCCACCGGGTTTGTCGGCGTTCTCGGCTACCCGTTGGTCGAACAACCCGGTCTTTTCGAACATGTCGAAATACTCTCGCACCTCGACCCGGTCACACGACGCCCACCTCCGGTTTGCCGGCAAGATGCTGCGTATGTCTTCGAGATCGCGCGTGCGCTCAGGATTGTTGACCACCGCCTGCAGCTTGAATCCGATCAGCCCCTCGGCGCTGACGACATCCGACCCCTGCCGGAATCGCGCGATTGCGCCTCCGCGGGACGTCGCAGGGAAATCGGGCGATGGGCGACGAAGAGGTCGAGCCCCCGGTGTCGCGTCGATCTTTGGCAGCGGCCGGGGTCGAATGCCGATTGTCGTCGGATCACGTTTCGAACCCGTCGACGAAGATCAGCTCGCCACCGGCGAAGATGCCGGAGCCGTCATTCTGGTAGCAGAACTGGTTGATCGTGGCCGGGAATCCGTTGGGACCGGTCGTCGTCAGCGAAACCCAGCCGTAGTTCGTGATGGCTGCAGCTTCATTTGTGAAAGCGACGCCAACATAGCCGTGGGTGACGCCGGCCCCGAACGCTCCACCTGGAGAAACGCCCGCCGAACTCAGGATCGACGTGGCATCGATGATCGTGCCCGCAGCGAGCACGTCGACAGTCGCCCCTGCTCCGACGTAGCGCGTGGTGTTGAGCGTGCTGTTGGAGGAAAAGAAATTCAATGTTGCGAGTCCCGACGCAAACACATTGAAATCCCAGCCTGCAACGCTGCCCGTGGTGTTCGATGCGCCGGTGACGAAATTGAGATAGAGGCCGTCGATGGTCGCCGGAATGCCGACCGGGGCAAGCGAACAAATCTCCGTTCCGAATGCCTGCGCGGAACAAAAGGTCATGGACGCAGCTGCCAGTGACGCCAGCACCGAGTCACGGTTGAATCGCATTTTGGCATTGAACAGGTTGTTTGCTTTTTTCATGGAGCGATCCCCAGGTTGTCGTGATTGATCTGACGGCGCGATGCGCCATGCAGGGCTATGACTGCCCGCAAGAAAGGAAGCATGGGTCGTTGAATACGGCCGTCTCGCGCGCCGCAGCTGCCGTGCCATGGGCAAGCCTATCGCGCATGCGACTGGCTCCTCCATACGGGAAGTGTCAAAGCGAGTGAAACGCGCGCCAGATACGCCGATCCATCCATTTATCCGGGAGGAATCGCGGCTGAAGCCGCTCCCACACCCGCAACTTCGATGGAAAGGGACGACCATTTCGAAAACTCGATGCGCGGGCAGATTGCGTCGAACACGTCAGCCGCCGCACTCGTCGGTATCGGTCGTCGATCCAACGATGCCGTTGTCGAACCGATTCCATGCAGGCATTGGGGGATTGCCGACGAAACTGCGTACTTCAAACAGGTACCCCATCCGAGCTCCTGCCAATGAACGCCGCATCGATCCGCCGTACGCTCGTCAACGCACTCCTCCCCTGTAGCCTCATCGCCATGGCGGTTCCCGCGCAGGCCGACTTCATCTACGCGCGTCTGGTGCCGGGAGCCGGCCTCGAGGCCAATGGCTCCTCCACCCTGGTCGACGTGTCGGCCGACGGTCGCACGGTGGTGTTTGCCAGCACGGCGAACAACTGGGTCGGCGATACCTACATCGGCACGCGCGCGGTGGCCGTCGATCTCGATACCGGCGTGATCGAAGCCGTGTCCGCACTGGGCGGCGCCGTGTTCCGTGGTGAATCGCCGGTCACGTCGGGCGACGGGCGCTACGTCGCGTTCCTCACCATCAATGCGTCGTATGGCCCGAACTGGCAGGTGCTGCGCAAGGATCGACAGACGGGCGAATTGCAGCTGGCCAGTGCCAATGCCGCCGGCCAGCCAGCCGAGTTCGGCAGCGAGGACAATACGGTGTCCATCTCGGCCGATGGTCGCTATGTTGCGTTCCAGACTACCTCCGTCATGACGGACGCGCCTGGCCGGGCGGGAGGCGTGCGAGCTCCCGCTGGGGCATTCGGCGGCATCTACGTCAAGGATATGACGACCGGACAGATCGAGATGGCTTCGATCAAGTCCGATGGCAGCGTGGCCGACCACTGCGCACTGGATCTGCACGCGTTGTCCGGGACAGGGCGGTACGTATCGATGTTGTGCAGCGACGCATCGGTTCCGGGCGCCACCGGCGGGCAAGCCTACGTGCGCGACCTGCAGGCCAATACCACCGAGCTGATCAGCCGCAGCACGTCGGCGACTTCAGGGTCGAGTGCATTTGTTTACCATCCGTCGATTTCGCCCAGCGGTCGCTTCGTCAGCTTCAAGAATCGTGGCTACGGCGGGCTCGGTTACGCCAACGGCGTAGGCAGCGAAGGCAACAGCGGCATCTACCTGCGCGACCGCCAGGCAGGAACGACGATCGCGATTCCGCGCGCTGCGGTCCTTCCCTCCGACGCCTACGACAGCTGCTCCGCGTCTGCTGTGTCCGACATCGGCAGCGTGGTGTTGAGTTGCAATTACGCGTGGGGTGGAACCGGTTCGTACCCGCAGACGTTTCTGTTCGTGCCGGGTGCCGGCGCGCCCGAGATGCTCAGCGTGACCGCAGCCAGTCAACCGGGCAACGACGCGTCGGGTTACACGCTTGCGGTGAATGCGTCGGGCCTGTCGATGGCGTGGGAGTCGAATGCAAGCAACATCGACCCCGCCGATGGCAACAACGCGTCGGACATCTTCGTGCTCGTCGAGGAGTCGGTGCTGTCCGACGTGATCTTCGCGAACGGGTTTGAAAGTTCGGCCGGGAAGTCAGGAATCGGACGCGGTGTGCTTGCACCGGTTCTTCGCGTTTCCAATTGAACGGATCGCTCGAGTGACTTCAAGAGCATCGCGGTTGAAACCGCTCCCACCGATGCTTGCATGAGAATGCCGTTCCATCCCTTGCGCAGCGGGGGAAGGAGCCGAAGGGGGATGGCGCGCTCTTGATCTTGAACTCCCGCGAAAAGCTGCCCCCTTCCGCCCTCCGGGCACCTTCCCCCGCTTCGCAGGGGAAGGAATATTGACGCTGCGCAGATCGATCGAATCTACCGACCGTCAATCGCGAGCAACGTCGCCGTCGCGATCCCCACATGAGAATGCCGTTCCTTCCCCTGCGCAGCGGGGGAAGGTGCCGAAGGCGGATGGGGGCGCGCTTGATCGCGCGCTCCCACAAAAAGCAGCCCCCTTCCGCCCTTCGGGCACCGTTGCCCGCTTCGCAGGGGAAGGAACTTTGAAGCCGCGCAAATCGATCGAATGCACCGACGCAGACGCGCTTTGTGCATCTCCATGCTGGTCGACGAGTCGGCGCTTCGGGCGTGATCGTCGCGCATCAACGCGAAAGCGCGGCGGTGTCGTTACGAACGTCGACTGGACGCCAGCGATTTCAATGAGGTGACACCCTCATCACTCATGCCGTCATACTGCCGCAGCCAAGGAGCCAGCATGGAAACCATCCACGTAGCGCAACCGTTCGACTGGGTGAGTCGTCAGTTGAAACCAGCCGCCGTGCTGCAGTTCAAAACAGCGGATGAGGCGGCGCGGAGAGCCGCGCTGTTGGCCGACAAACATGCCGGAATCATTGCCTACAGCATGGACATCGACGAAGAGAGCGGCGACTACGGCACTCCGCGCGTGCTGTTCAAGGCAGGGGATGTGCCGGAGCTTTGAGTCGTCACTGATCCAGCGCTGCGTGCGACTTTCCAAAACGCATGGGACCCGCTGGCGATATTCCACCGATCAGCGCCGTGCCCGAGTTGCAACACGAACTGGCCGGGTGACCGTCGCGACTTGGCTGACCGCTGCTCCGAGTCGAAGTGCGGAATGAGAATATTGAACATTCTGTTGAGATTTCGACGGATTGTTGATATTTTCGGACCGTTAATTTCGAACGAGCGACCCATCGCACCATGATCACCCCCGCATTGGCACCCGAATCCCTTCGCTGGGTTCGCTGGTGCATCGGCCTCGCCGCGACCGCCGTGGGTGCATTGAGCGTCCACGCGATCATGTTGCAGGTCTTTGACGTTCCCTTCCCGGATCTCTCGGTGATTCCTGGCCCGTTCAAGCTGGTGGTCCGCATTGCCGCCGCACTGGCGTTGATCATTTTCTGGCAACGGGCCGCATCCCGCGTGGAGGGCTCGTTCCTGAAACGCTGGGGCCTCTTGTTCGTCATCGCTGCGATGCTTCAGGAGAGCCTGCTCCGCGGACCCTTCATGGAAGGCTATTGCACGACGGCATGGGTGTTCGCGTTCGTCGGCAACCTGCAGAAATTGACGTCCATCGCGGTAGTGGCGGCGCTGGTCGTCGTTGCTGCACCGCGACTCACCCGTGTGTGGCAGAAGGTCGTGGCGGCGGCGGTCATCGCCACGTTCGGTATGTTCATTGCCACGCCGCTGATCGGCATGGCGATGGCTCCGGTGATGGCATCCATTGCTTCGCTCGCGCCACAAAGCGAATGGTGCACCCTGCCCTACGGCCCCAATGTCCTGATCCCGGCCTACCTGACGTTTGCCGAGCCGGTGCTCGCGTGCATTGCTGCCGCCGGATTGATCTGGAACCGATTGTCGCCATCACGCGCGCTTCGGTTCGCCCAGTTCACGCTGCTGATCCTTGCAATCAAGAACCAGTTGTTGATGCCTTTCATTTACGCGGCGTTTGCCAAGGTTCCGCTGGTGGATGCCTTTGTCAGCGAAAGCCAGTTCGCCCTCGAGGCCGTTGCACTGGCGCTGCTGGCCGGAGTCACGTGGGAGTGGACAAGGCCGAAAGCCCGACAGCCGGCGATGGGGCCCGTCGATTGACTGCGCGCGGAGCGATGACATTCTGTTGGTCATTCACTGTGCGCATCGAGTCGATGAAGAACGGACGCCGCGCGTGCTCTCCGCCCTGTCGAACCATGAAACGCCCATGACGCAACGCTCCGGTCGACCAAACATCGATGCCACATCCTCCGGCGCTACTCCGTCGCGCGCCATCCTCGCAGAACGCGCGGCGACGATGCAGGCTCTGCATCCGGTGGTGCAGTTGCTGGCGCTGACCATCGGGCCCAATGTGGAAGTCGTGCTTCACGACCTGACGACACCGGAGCACTCCGTTGTCGCCATCGCGAACGGGCATCTATCCAACCGCACGGTCGGCAGTGCGATCATCGCGGGTCCGAAAGACGACAAGGGCTTTCACGAAGCGCGGCGGCAACTCACCGCAAGCGGCAGCCGCGAACACTCGCTCATCGGCCACTATGTGACCGTGACAAGCGCCGGCGTGAAACTCCGGTCCTCCACAGTGATCTTCCGCGATTCGGCCGGAGTGCCCTACGCAGCACTGTGCGTGAATTCCGACCTTGCGACGTTCCGCGACATGCATGCGTTGCTGGAAACGTATCTCCACCCGCGTGCGGAACCGATACGCGAACAGCAAACTCAGCCGGCAATCGACGCGTTGATGCGCGAGATCATCGACGAGGCCGTCCGTCGGTCCGGAAAATCGGTCGGACTGATGAAGAAGGAGGAAAAAAAACTGGCGGTCAAGGCCATGCTGCAGCGCGGCCTGTTCCTCGTCAAAGGCGGCGTCGAGCGGGCTGCCGAAGCGCTCGGCGTATCGCGTTTCACGATCTACAACTACCTGGAAGCGTTGCGTCAGCGGGGCGGCGCGAGCGACGCGGATACGGAATAGGCGTCTGCAATCGAACGCCCCGGCGACATGGCTTCGACCCAGCCTTCCATCGATCGCGACAAGCGCGATGCTCGGGGTTGCGCAGCGTTGACCTACAACTTGAATTGCGTACCGATTGACGGCTCGCGCTCGGGCCAGCAAGGACACAGTGCTTCGACCACTTCCATCAGACCCATCCAATCTGCCAGGGGGTCGTTCGAGCGCTCGGGCTGATAAGCGACTCCGGCCTCCGCCGCAATGAAGACGGGCCGCTCGCTATCCGTCGGCTGCATGCCCGTCCTCCCCAAGGAGCTGACCCAACAGTTCGCTTCGCTCGAACAATTCGAAGTACGTCCGCACTTCCATCAGGTCGAGCGTCGCACGATTCGCACGCAGTAGTTGGCGGATATCCTCGAGGTCGCGCAAGCGACGTGGATCGTTGATGTATGCCTGCAGCTTGAGGCCGATCAGGCCCTCCACGTTGACGACCCGTAGCTGACCCATCCCGACGTCGCGCGTTTCGGCTTCTGCGAGGAGACGCCGCGCAACCGGCCGGTGCGCGTAGATGAAATCGAGGCCTTCGTCGCCGCGACGGTAGTTCGCGGCATCGTCGTTGCGGTGCAGGCATCGATAACCGAGGTCGAGCACCATCGCGTGCAAGCAATCGGCGTCGTCGAGATCCGCCAGGAAATCGATATCCTGAGTTGCGCGCACGACGTGATGCGCAGCGAGCGCGAGGCCGCCAATCAGCGCCGGCGGCGTCTGGCAGACCGCGAAGCCGGCCACGACCTCCCTGATCTGATCGACGAGGCGTGGCATGTTCGACTACATGTTCCGCCGGTACTCGCCGCCGACGTCGTACAACGCATGGCTGATCTGGCCGAGGCTGTGGGTCTTTACCGCTTCCATCAACGCGGTGAAGACATTCTGTCTCGCGCGTGCGGTGTCTTGCAGGTAGTTCAGACCTCCGGTGGCCGGCATCGCGGCTGAAGCCGCTTCTACGACAGCGGATTCACCGGCCACCGCCACAGCGTTGCGATTGTTCTGGTACGCCAGCACGTTGGTGATCTGCGCACCCTTCTCTTCCTCGGTGCTGCGGATGAGTTCGATCTCGGTGACGATATCGCCGGCGTGTTCCTTCGGCAGGAACGTGTTGACGCCGACCAGCGGCAGACTGCCGTCGTGCTTCTTGTGTTCGTAGTACATCGAC
Organism: Dokdonella sp.; assembly: GCF_039926425.1. Classification (GTDB taxonomy): domain Bacteria; phylum Pseudomonadota; class Gammaproteobacteria; order Xanthomonadales; family Rhodanobacteraceae; genus Dokdonella_A. Next base: position 2,051 of record NZ_JBDSWZ010000312.1, on the reverse strand, counting down.
TCTTCCTGGATCTTGCCGCGCTGGTACATCGTGTCCATCGCGCCGAGCACGCCGCCGCGCTCGCTGATCGCCTCGAACTCCTTGTAGACGGCTTCCTCGACGATGTCGGTGAGGTAGCCGACCGCGAAGCTGCCTTGCCACGGGTTCTCGTTGAAGTTGAGCCCAAGCTCCTTGTTGATGATCATCTGGATCGCGACGGCGCGGCGCACGCTTTCCTCGGTCGGCGTGGTGATCGCTTCGTCGTAGGCATTCGTGTGCAACGAATTGCAGTTGTCGAACAGCGCATACAGCGCCTGCAGCGTGGTGCGGATGTCGTTGAACTGGATTTCCTGCGCGTGAAGCGAACGGCCGCTGGTCTGGATGTGATATTTCATCATCTGGCTGCGTTCGTTCGCGCCGTACCGTTCGCGCATCGCGCGCGCCCAGATGCGCCGCGCGACGCGCCCGATGACGGTGTATTCCGGATCCATGCCGTTGGAGAAGAAAAACGACAGGTTCGGCGCGAAGTCGTCGATCGCCATGCCGCGCGCGAGGTAGTACTCGACGATGGTGAAGCCGTTCGACAGCGTGAACGCGAGTTGCGAGATCGGGTTTGCACCCGCTTCGGCAATGTGGTATCCGCTGATCGATACCGAGTAGAAATTGCGCACCTTCTGGTCGACGAAATATTGCTGGATGTCGCCCATCATGCGCAGCGCAAACTCGGTGGAGAAGATGCAGGTGTTCTGCGCCTGGTCTTCTTTCAGAATGTCGGCCTGCACGGTGCCGCGCACCGTCGCCAGCGTGTGCGTCTTGATGCGTGCGTAGGTGGCTGCGTCGACGACCTGGTCGCCGCTGATGCCGAGCAGCGCAAGGCCCAGACCGTTGTTGGTCGGCGGCAGGTCGCCGAGATAGGTCGGGCGCGAGCGACCGTCGAACAGGTTCGCGATGGTCTTCTGCGCATCGGCCCAGCGCGCCGGATCTTCCTTCAGGTATTTCTCGATCTGCTGATCGATCGCGGTATTCATGAACATGGCGAGGATCATCGGCGCAGGGCCGTTGATCGTCATCGACACCGACGTGGTCGGCGCGCAAAGATCGAAGCCCGAGTAAAGCTTCTTCATGTCGTCGAGCGTCGGTACGTTGACGCCGGAATTGCCGATCTTGCCGTAGATGTCGGGGCGCGGCGCAGGATCTTCGCCGTACAGAGTAACCGAGTCGAATGCGGTCGAAAGGCGTGCAGCCGGCTGGCCGATGCTGAGGTAATGGAAGCGGCGGTTGGTGCGCTCGGGTGTGCCCTCGCCTGCAAACATGCGGATCGGATCCTCGCCGACGCGGCGATACGGATACACGCCGCCGGTGTACGGATAATCGCCCGGCAGGTTTTCCTTTTGCAGGAAGGTCAGCAGTTCTCCCCAGCTCTTGTAGGTCGGCGCGGCGATCTTCGGGATCTTCTGGTGGCTCAGCGATTCGCGATAATTTTCGACCTTGATCGTCTTGCCGCGCACTTCGTATTCGGTCACGTCGTCGGTGATCGACTTCAGGCGCGACGGCCATTCGCGCAGGAGTTTCAGTGCATCGGACGACAGCGCGTGGATTGCATCGTTGTAGCGTTGGCGCAGCGTGACGAGCGAGCGGTCGACCGGCAGGCGGCGTGACGGCGGCGGCGGAGTGTTGCGCACCAGTTCTTCCGACTCCCTGCGACGCTCCCAGTTGAACTTGAGCTTGCGACGGTCGGTCGAGACCCGGCGCTCGCCGCACGCCGGGAAGTCACTCATTTCCGGCGACGATGAGGGGATCGTGAGGTCATCGGGATTGAACAGATCGAGCATCTTCGGCAGCGCCTCATCCTCGAGATCGCGCAGCGATTGCCAATAGGATTGTGCGCGGTCGGCAGCTTCGGCCTGCCTGTCGATATCGGCATTGATGCCGCGGCCCTCTTCGGCGATCTCAGCGAGGTAGCGTGCGCGCGCGCCCGGGATGAGCACCGTGGCGCGCGGTTCCTTCAGCGTGGTGTCGAGGTGCGGGACCCAGTCGATGCGCGCGTTGACCTTGGCGCTCTCTGTAGGAGC
>NZ_JBDSWZ010000311.1:0-10246 GCF_039926425.1 Dokdonella sp. | reverse complement strand
GCAACAACGCCAGCGTGGTCTTGCCGCAGCCCGGCGGTCCCCACAGGATCATCGAATGCACGTGGCCCGATTCGATCGCCCGCCGCAACGCAGTGCCCTCGCCGACCAGGCGCTGCTGGCCGACAATCTCGTCGAGAGATCGTGGTCGCATCCGCTCGGCGAGCGGCTTCAGCCCTTCGGGTTCGGCAAAGAGTCCGGCAGCGGACGTAGGTTTGCGGCGGGCCATGGGTCGATGATACGGAAGTCGATGATACGGAAAGAGCCAAAACGGGGCAGAAGAGCAAGCCAGGCAATCGCCAAACGTTGCGACGAATGACCAGCGATCAATTCCTGACCGGAAACACTTCCGCATCCGGCTTGACGTCGCCCACGACATCAACGCCTTTCGGAGGCGTGAACGTGAACGTTCCCGCAGCGAATCCCGGGTTGCGTTTCCAGTCCGCAAAACGGATGTCGGTGGTGTTGCCGAGCTGGTCCTTGAAGCGCATGCGCTGAAGACTGGAACCATCGAAGCCCAGCTCCGCGTAATCGAACTGTGGATCCTTTGCTTTCGACGTCAGCTTCAGCCAGACGAGGTCATCGTGGCTGCCGCCCTCGCTTGTTGTGAATTGCGTATCGAGTTGCGTCAGATCGGTCAGCACGGTGAGCGGGCTGTGGGCCTCCTCGTTGTTCTGGCTTCGCACCGACACCTGCTCGAGGTCGGGTTCGTAGACCCAAACGCGCGAGCCGTCCGCCACGATGGTCTGCTCGTAGGGCTGCATGGTTTCCCAACGGAACTGACGCGGCGCTTCCAGCGCCAGCGTGCCCTGCGATTCATCGCCCCGATGCCCGTTTGCGTCGGTCACCGACTGATGGAAGCTTGCGCTCACTGACTTGAGCGCGTGCGAGAACGCTTCCATCCGCTGGCGCGCCGTATCGGCGGCTGTCGCGGTACCGGAAATCAGTGCCAGAGTCAGAAGTGACGCGATGCGCATGAGGGGGACAGGAAATGGACGACCGCGCATTATCCGGCGCGGCGACGGAAAAACGAAATTCAATGCGGTTTGGCGACGCCCTTCAACATGGATTCGGACGCGCTCTCGTTGCCGCTGTAGGCAATGTTGCTGAGCGACACGATGCCCACGAGGCGCTTGTCGCGATTGAGCACCGGCATGCGTCGAAGCCCGAGCTCGGCCATGTTGCCTGCCACTTTTTCGACGCTGTCGTCGTCGAAGCAATACTTGATGTCTTCTGTCATCACCTCGCGAACCAGCGTTTCCGCACCCAGGCCCAAGGCGACCGCGCGAAGCACGATGTCGCGATCAGTGACCATTCCGACCAGACGATCGTGATCTTCGATCGGCAAGCTGCCGATGTCCGCTTCCATCATCAGGGCCGCTACTTCGCGGATCGTATGATCAGGCCGTCCAAGACGGACGCTGGGGGTCATCACTTCACTGACTTTTTTCATGGCGATCTCCGAATGGATGGCGACGCGGTCGCAAGTTCTCAAACAACAGTGCCAGATGGATGCTGAATGCGGTGTTGCGTCGCACGCGGTCGGAATCGACCAACGGATCGCGGTCCTGTCGAGGGGGAGACAGCCGCAGCCGGTGATGACGTCGTTCCGCGAAAGCGGGAATCGCCTTCGCTCCCACTGGCACGCTGCGAAGCAGTTCCCGCGTTCGCGGAATCGAGGTCAAACAAGCGCGTGGGCATGAGTTGGATGAACCGGAAACTGGCACTTCGGTCTTGACATGTCCAATCAGTCCTTTGGCGGCGGAGGCGCCAGCACCGATCGGTTTCCATTCGTTTCCGGCGGCGTGACGATGCCTTCCGCTTCCATCACCTCGATCAGCCGGGCAGCGCGGTTGTAGCCAATCTTGAGGCGTCGCTGGACACCGGAGATCGATGCGCGCCGGGATTCGGTGACGATGCGCACGGCCTGGTCATACAGTTCGTCGTAGTCACCGTTGCTGCCCTCGCCCGCTGCGTCTTCCGGCAGCCCGGATTCGCCGATCACCTTGCCGTTGCCAAGCGACTGGACTTCTTCCAGCACGCCTTCGATATATTCCGGCGCTCCCTGTGCCCGCAACCATTCGACCACACGATGGACTTCGTGGTCATCGACAAATGCTCCGTGCACCCGCTCCGGCGCGGCGGTGCCGGGCGGCAGATACAGCATGTCGCCGTGGCCGAGCAGCGTTTCCGCGCCGGACTGGTCGAGGATCGTCCGCGAATCGATCTTGCTCGACACCTGAAACGCGATGCGCGTCGGAATATTCGCCTTGATCAGACCGGTAATGACGTCGACCGACGGACGCTGGGTCGCCAGGATCAAATGCACACCGGCGGCGCGCGCTTTCTGCGCCAGTCGCGCGATCAACTCTTCGACCTTCTTGCCGACAATCATCATCATGTCGGCAAACTCGTCGATGATCACGACGATGTACGGCAACGGGTGCAACGGTTGCGCGGTGACGAGCGGCTGCGAGGCATCGGGTCGGAACAGCGGGTCGAGGATCGGCTGGCCGGCGTCGTCCGCTTCCTTCACCTTCTTGTTGAATCCGGCCAGGTTGCGCACGCCGACCATCGACATCAGCTTGTAGCGCCGCTCCATTTCGGCGACGCACCAACGCAACGCGTTGGCTGCTTCCTTCATGTCGGTGACGACAGGCGCGAGCAGATGCGGAATACCCTGGTAGACGGACAATTCCAGCATCTTCGGATCGATCATGATCATGCGCACGTCGCGCGCACTGGCCTTGTACAGCAGGCTCAGCACCATCGCGTTGAGCGCCACCGACTTGCCCGAACCCGTCGTTCCAGCGACCAGCAGATGCGGCATCTTCTGCAGATCCACCACCACCGGCGCACCGCCAATGTCCTTGCCCAATGCCAACGCAAGCGGCGACTTCAACGCGTCGTACTTGCCGGAACTGAGGATCTCCGAGAGGTAAACGATCTCGCGATGCGTATTGGGGATTTCGAGACCGATCACCGACTTGCCCGGGATCACATCGACCACGCGAACGCTGACCACAGACAGCCCGCGCGCAATGTCCTTGTCGAGACTGGAGATCTGACTGCCCTTGATGCCCGGCGCCGGCTGCATTTCGAAGCGCGTGATCACCGGTCCGGGATGTGCGCTGACCACCTGCGCATCGATGCGGAAATCCTTCAGCTTGAATTCGACCTGGCGCGAGAGCGCCTCGAGCGTTTCTTCCGAATAGCCCTTGAGCTGCGGCTTCGGCTCGTCGAGCAACGAAAGAGGTGGCACTTCGCCTTCGACGGACGCGCCGGCGAACAACGGAATCTGCGTTTCGCGACGGGCACGATCGCTTTTTTCGATCGGCGTAATGGTCGGCTCGATCTTGATCGGCTCGCGCTTCGCCTGCTTGACCGTGTCGATCTTGCGCACGACCTCGCGCTCGGCGCGCGCCTCGCGGGCGACGTTCCAATCCTCGGCGCGCTTCATCTTGCTCGCGACGCCTGCACCGGCACCCAGAAGGAACCTGCCGATCGCATCCATCAGGCGGAACCACGAAAGGCCGGTCGCGAGCGTGATCGCGATCAACAACAACGCGAGCAGGAACATGCCCGCGCCCAGAGGCCCGAACGTATTCATCAGGCTCCCGCCGATGAGCTGGCCGAGAATTCCGCCTTCGCCGGCAGGAAATCGCGTCGGTGCGTTTCCGTGAAGGAACGCAAGCCCGGGAGCGGCGATGAAGAACGTGACAAACCCGATCAGCCGAAGCGTCGGCTCGAGGGGCGACCGCTCCGTCGCAACGGCACCCCGCAACACAACCGCACCGACCACCAGCAACAGCACCGGCAATGCGTAGGCAACAACACCGATCAGGTAGAAGACGAGGTCCGCAATCCAGGAGCCGAACGCACCCCCGAAGTTGTGGATGCCATGCGACGGGTCCCCGGCATGCGACCAGCCCGGATCGGACGGTAGATAGCTGATGAAACAGGCGAGCAGATAGATCGCCAGCGGCAACAGCAACAGGAACGCTGCCTCACGCAGACGCTTGTGCCATTGCTCGTCGAGTCGGGAAGTCGTGCTTGCTGCTTTCTGGACGCGCGCCACCAGAATAAGTTACCTGAAGTAGACCCGATAAACCATTGTTTCTGCGAGGAGAATGTGGAGAAAGCCCGCGCTGAAGAGCACGGGCATGCTGCGGGTCAGGACTTCAAGGCCGGATGGACGATCTTGCCACCTTCGACGTTGATGCCGACCTTGAGCGGCTCGAACTTGCGCCACGACTTGTCGGCTGCGAGGCGTTGGACATACGGAAGGATCGCGGCGCAAATCGCCTGCGACGAGGTCTGCGGCACCGCGCCCGGCATGTTGGTCACGCAAAAATGAGTCACGCCGTCGACCAGGTAGGTCGGGTCGGCATACGTTGTCGCCCGCGAGGTCTCGAAGCAGCCCCCCTGGTCGATCGAGATGTCGACCAGCACCGAGCCCGGCTCCATCGACTTCACCATCGCCCGCGTGACCACATGTGGCGCCTTCGCGCTCGGAATAAGAACGGCGCCGATCACCAGGTCGGCCGTCTCGACTTCACGCGCAACGGTCTCTTCGTACGGATACAGCGCGGTGACGTTTGCGGCGAGATTCATCATCTCGCGCAGGCGGTCCTGGCGCTTCTCGAACACGACGACGTTCGCACCGCCAGCGGCCGCAAGTTCGGCCGAGTTGCGGCCCGCGGCACCGGCGCCGAACACGACAACCTTGCCGCGCTCGGTCGACGGCAGGCCGCCGAGCAGCTTGCCTTTGCCACCCGCGGGCTGATGCAGCAGGTGTGTGCCGATCTGGGTCGCGATGCGTCCGGCGATGATCGACATCGGCGCGAGGAGCGGGAGCGAACCATCGCTGTCGGTCACGCTCTCGAACGCGATACCGGTGAGACCGATGTCCAGCAGTTGCTTCGTGAGCTTGGGTTCGGCCGCAAGATGCAGGTAGCAGAAAAGAAGGTGGTCTTCGCGCAGGTACTTCAGGTCGCCGGCGATCGGTTCCTTGACCTTGACGATCAACTCTCCGGTCTCGTAGAGCTTTTTCGCGGTCGGCACGAGCTTCACGCCGATGCGTGCGTAGTCCTCGTCGCGGAAACCGCTCTTGATGCCGGCACCGGCCTGGACGAACACGTCATGGCCGCGTCGAATGAGGTCTGCGCAGGCAGCAGGTACGAGCGCGACGCGCCCTTCAAGGGTCTTGGTTTCCGACGGTACGCCGATACGCATTGCGAAAGTCCTCAGGGAATGAGCGGGTTCACGCATGACGCCTTGAATCACGCAGTCGTTCCCTCCATTCTTCCCGGTTCCTGCACGATCACCGCCCGCAAAGCGGCCAGTATCGATGAGCGGGTCGGGTTCGCCGGAGGGCGTTTGGTTCGCCGCGGCGTCGGAAAAAACGATACGAGATGGTCGTGCTGAAAGCGGCCGGGATTATACATGAGCACTGCCAAGCACTCGCGACTGATCATTCTGGGTTCGGGCCCCGCCGGCTACAGCGCCGCCGTCTACGCGGCACGCGCCAACCTGAAACCCACCCTGATCACCGGGCTTGCCCAGGGCGGCCAGCTGATGACGACAACCGACGTCGACAACTGGCCGGGCGATGTCGAGGGGCTGCAAGGTCCGCAGCTGATGCAGCGCATGGCCGAGCACGCCGAGAGGTTCAAAACCGAGATGGTGTTCGATCACATTCACAGCGTGGATCTGGCCCAGCGACCATTCCGCATGAAGGGCGACGGCGGCGAGTACACCTGCGACGCGCTGATCATTGCGACCGGCGCGACCGCCAAGTACCTGGGAATCCGCTCCGAGGAACACTACAAGGGCAAGGGCGTTTCGGCCTGCGCGACCTGCGACGGTTTTTTCTTCCGCGACCAGGATGTCGCGGTGATCGGCGGCGGCAATACCGCGGTCGAGGAAGCGCTGTACCTGTCCAATATCTGCCGCAAGGTCACTCTCGTGCATCGTCGCGACAAGCTGCGCGCCGAGAAGATCATGCAGGACAAGCTGTTCGAGAAGCAGCGCCTCGGCAAGATCGACATCGTGTGGAACCACGCCGTCGACGAAATCCTTGGGGACGCCAATGGCGTGACCGGTGTGCGCCTGCGCGGCACCGACGACAACGCGACGCAGGACATCGCCGTGAGCGGTGCATTCATCGCCATCGGCCATACGCCCAACTCATCGATCTTCGAGAATCAGCTGGAGATGAAGAATGGGTACGTCACGATTCGCACTGGCCTCGAAGGCGGGGCGACGGCCACCAGCGTTCCAGGCGTCTTCGCTGCGGGCGATGTCGCCGATCAGGTCTATCGGCAGGCCGTCACCTCCGCCGGCTTCGGCTGCATGGCGGCGCTCGATGCCGAGAAGTATCTCGACAAGGGTTGAGGACGAATCGACCGTGGACGCATTCCACCTCCAGACGCCGGGTGTGCGTCCGGCGCGCATCGCGGCCTTCGCACAGGCGTGATCGAGGCACGCTTTCATCAACAGATGAGCGACATCCCCGCTGATGCGTGGAATGCGCTGGTGCCGGATGACAACCCGTTCGTTGATCACGCATTCCTCGAAGGCCTGGAGCGCCACGGCTGCATCGACGAGCGCAAGGGATGGCAACCCCATCACCTGACGCTGCACGACCGCGGGCGACTGGTCGCTGCAGCGCCGGTCTATCTCAAGGGCAATTCACACGGCGAGTTCGTGTTCGACTGGAGCTGGGCGAATGCGTACGCGCAGCATGGGCTGGATTACTACCCGAAGTTGCTCTGCGCGGTTCCTTACTCGCCCGTCACGGGGCCGCGCCTCCTCTGCGGTCGCGGCGGCGACGCCGATGCGCTGAAAATTGCGTTGATGACGGCGATCCGAGGAGAAGCGGAGCGACTCGACCTGTCGTCGGCCCATCTCAATTTTTCGACGGCAGAAGACTCGGCCGTCCTCGACAGCAGCGACTGGCTGGGCCGCTTCGACTGGCAATTCCATTGGCGCAACGACCGCGGATGGAGCCGGTTCGAGGATTTTCTCGGCGCACTCAGCTCGAAGAAGCGCAAGAACATCCGGCAGGAGCGCGCACGCGTCGCTCGTGCCGGGATCACATGCGAGATCCGCCACGGCGATGAACTCGATGCGGATGACTGGTCGACATTGCACGACTTCTATCTCGCCACGTTCGACGACAAGGGCAATTATCCAGCGCTGACACTCGAATTCTTCCGCCATCTCGGCGACACGATGCCGCGTCGCGTGGTCGCCGTGCTGTGTCGGCGTGACGGCGAGCCGATTGCCGGCGCGCTGCTGCTGCGAAGCACGACCACGTTGTACGGTCGGTACTGGGGATGCCGGGAAACAATCGAAGGCCTGCACTTCGAGGCGTGCTACTACCAGGGTATCGAATACTGCCTGCGCGAAGGACTGGTCGCGTTCGAACCCGGCGCGCAGGGCGAACACAAGCTCGCGCGCGGATTTCTTCCAACGATGACGCGATCGTTCCACTGGATCGCAGACCCGCGATTTCGTTCGGCGATCGCCGACGCACTGCGCCACGAGTCGCGCATGCGGATCCGTTATCGTGACGAGCTGATGGAGCACTCGCCGTTTTCCGAGGGTTCGTGAGCCAGGTGCCCTTTCTCGATGAGGATCGGCCCGACGGGTTTCCGCCGGTCGGCTCGGCGCTGACGTATCCCGACGGTCTGCTCGCTGCGGGTGGCGACTTGTCGCCACAGCGCCTGCTCAGCGCTTACCGACGCGGAATCTTTCCATGGTATTCCGGAGATCAGCCGATCCTTTGGTGGTCGCCGTCCTCCCGCACCGTGTTCGACACCGCCTGCGTCCACGTACCACGACGCCTGGCGCGCTGGCTGCGCGGTCAATGCGCATGGTCGGTTCGGGCCGACACCGCGTTTGAAGAGGTCATGCGCGCGTGCGCCGCGCCGCGCGCCGATGACCGCGGAACGTGGATCACCGACGACATGCTGGAGGCTTACGTCCGCCTGCACGCAATGGGGCATGCGCACTCCGTCGAGGCATGGGACGGCGATGCGCTCGTCGGCGGCATCTATGGCGTCGCCGTCGGCCGCATGTTTTTCGGGGAATCGATGTTCAGTCACTCGACGAACGGTTCGAAGGTCGCGTTGCTCGGCTTGTGCCGCCTGCTGGCGAACTGGTCGTTTCCGCTGCTCGATGCGCAACTCCCGTCGGATCATCTTTTCACGCTCGGCGCACGCGAAATGCCGCGCGGCTTTTTCTGCGAGCAGTTATCGACTTTGACGCGGCTGGATGGACACATCGGTTCATGGCAAGAACGCGCGGGCCCACTGCTGGCTGCGGATCTCGCGTGACGACGCTCCGCAAGGGCCGCTCGCGGAACGACGCGACAGTCCGGCGGCAGCATGCGCCTGGCCGTTTTCACACAATCGATGTGACTCGTCAGCGCGGACAAACGATGCCGCGCAGGGTTGCCAACCATGTGCTCGCGGGCGGCCGCTGACGGTTTTACTTCCCGCCACCTCGCTAACGTGGCAGAATCGCGCGCCGTTCCCGGCACCCAGCCGCTCAAGCCCCAAGGAAAAATGTCAAAAGACGACGTCATCGAGATGGAAGGCGCAATTCTCGAAACCCTTCCCAACACGATGTTCCGCGTGAAGCTCGAAAACGGGCACGTGGTCACCGCACATATTTCCGGCCGCATGCGCAAGAACTACATCCGCATTCTGACCGGCGACAAGGTCAAGGTCGAAATGACCCCGTATGACCTCAGCAAGGGCCGCATCACATACCGCATGAAATAGCCGGTGTCGTGAAATCGGCGTCGCAATCGTCCGCCAGACGCCCGCACCGATAAAAAAAGCCGCGCTTTTGCGCGGCTTTTTCGTATGTCGCCGGTGCGAGCGACGGCGCTATTCGACGACCACCGGCAGCTTTTCGCCCGCCTCGCATTCGACAGCCAGCTTGTCGTCCCTGAGAGAGAGCGTCACCTTGCCTCCATCGGCAAGCTTGCCGAACAGCAGTTCGTCGGCGAGCAGGCGCTTGACGTTTTCCTGGATCACCCTGGCCATCGGCCGCGCACCCATTTGCGGGTCGAAACCATGCTTGGCCAGCCAGCGGCGTGCATCGGCGTCCACGTGCAGCACGACATGTTTTTCCTGCAACTGCGCTTCGAGCTCGATCAGGAACTTGTCAACCACGCGCAGGATGTGATCGAAGTCGAGCGCACCGAACTGGATGATCGCGTCCAGACGATTGCGGAACTCCGGACTGAAGTTGCGCTTCAGCACTTCCATCGCGTCGGTCGCGTGATCCTGCTCGACGAAGCCCATCGTGCGTCGCGACGCCATCTGCGCGCCCGCGTTCGTCGTCATCACCATGATCACGTTCTTGAAATTCGCCTCGCGTCCGTTCGTGTCGGTCAGCGCGCCGCGGTCCATGATCTGCAGCAGCACGTTGTAGACGTCCGGATGCGCCTTCTCGATCTCGTCGAGCAACAGGACGCAGTGCGGATGCTTCACGATCTGTTCGGTCAGCAGGCCACCCTGGTCGAATCCGACGTAACCCGGAGGTGCACCGATCAGGCGCGACACCGAATGCGCTTCCATGTATTCGGACATGTCGAAGCGAACAAGCTCGATGCCCAACTGCATCGCGAGCTGGCGGGTTACCTCGGTCTTGCCGACGCCGGTCGGTCCGGTCAGCAGAAAGCAGCCGATCGGCTTGACCGGATTGCCGAGGCCCGACCTTGCCATCTTGATTGCGCTGGTCAGCGCGTCGATCGCCGGATCCTGGCCGAACACAACCATCTTGAGATTGCGGTCGAGATTGCGCAGAACGTCGCGGTCCGACGCCGACACCTGCTTGGTGGGGATCCGCGCCATGCGGGCGACGATGAATTCCACATCCGGCACGTCGACCCGGCCACTCCGATCCGCCTCGGGAAGCAACTGCTGTCGCGCGCCGGCTTCGTCGATCACGTCGATCGCCTTGTCGGGCAACAGACGGTCGGCGATGTGCTTGACCGAAAGATCCACCGCAGCTTTCAGCGCATCGTTCGTGTATTCGACCTTGTGGTGCTCCTCGAAGCGCGACTTGAGGCCTTTCAGGATCTCGAAACTGTCGGCGATGGACGGCTCGACCACGTCGATCTTCTGGAAGCGCCGCGCCAGCGCGCGGTCCTTCTCGAACACGCCGCGGTATTCCTGGAACGTCGTCGAACCAATGCAGCGCAGTTCGCCGTTGGCCAACACCGGCTTGA
>NZ_JBDSWZ010000310.1:0-12195 GCF_039926425.1 Dokdonella sp. | reverse complement strand
GCGGAGAGTTTCGGTCACGCAGCCTCGACGGCATACGCGTGCTCCCGGGTGGCGGCAAACGTGACGCCAGGCCAACGCTCCACGGTCAGCTGAAGGTTGACCCGCGTGGGCGCCAGGTAGACCAGGTCCCCGGCTGCGTCGATTGCAAGATTCATCGCGTTCTTCTCGCGAAATTCCTCAAGCTTCTTCGCGTCGCTGCAGCGCACCCAGCGCGCAGTGACCACGCCGACGTTCTCGAATGCGGACTCGACGCTGTATTCGTCCTTGAGCCGGTAGGCAACGACTTCGAACTGCAGCACCCCGACCGCTCCGAGGATCAGGTCGTTGGACATCAGCGGGCGGAAAAACTGCGTCGCGCCTTCTTCGGAGAGCTGTGCCAGCCCTTTCTGCAGCGCTTTCATCTTCAGTGGATCGCGCAGGCGCGCGCGCCGGAACAGTTCGGGCGCAAAATTCGGAATGCCGGTGAACGAGATCGATTCGCCGGACGTGAAGGTGTCGCCAATCGAAATCGTGCCGTGGTTGTGCAGGCCGATCACGTCGCCTGGATACGCCGTGGCGACGATCTCCCGGTCCGACGCCATGAAGGTCAACGCATTCGCGATACGCACTTCCTTGCCGCTGCGCACGTGGAGCATTTTCATTCCTGCATCGTAGCGGCCGGCGCAGACGCGCAGGAACGCCACGCGGTCGCGGTGCATCGGATCCATGTTTGCCTGGATCTTGAACACGAATCCGCTCATCTGTTCTTCATCCGGCGACACCGCGCGGGTCGTCGTGGATCGTGCTTGCGGCGACGGCGCGTGCTCGACGAAGAAATCGAGTAGCGGCTGCACGCCGAAGTTGTTCACCGCCGATCCGAAGAACACCGGCGTCTGCCGACCGGCGAGATACGCTTCGAGATCGAACGGATGCGACGCACCCTGTACGAGTTCGAGTTCTTCACGCAGTTCCTTCAGCATCGCCGGGCCGAGGCGCTCCGCAAGCGCAGGATCGTCCAGTCCTTTGAAGATGGTCGAATCCTGGCGCGTGAAATTGCGGCCGGCCTCGTACACGTGGACTTCGTCGAGAAGCAGGTGATAGACCCCCTTGAGGCGCGATCCCATCCCGATCGGCCAGGTGATCGGCGCGCACGGAATGCGCAACACCGATTCCACTTCGTCGAGCAGATCGATGGGCTCACGGCCTTCGCGATCGAGCTTGTTGATGAACGTCATGATCGGTGTGTCGCGCAGGCGACACACGTCCATCAGCTTGATGGTGCGTTCCTCGACGCCTTTGGCACAGTCGATCACCATCAGCGCAGAGTCGACCGCCGTCAGCACGCGATAGGTGTCCTCGGAGAAATCCGCATGGCCTGGCGTGTCGAGCAGGTTGATGATCTTGTCCTCGTACGGAAACTGCATCACCGAGCTGGTGACCGAGATGCCGCGTTCCTTTTCCAGCGCCATCCAGTCCGACGTGGCGTGGCGCGCGGCCTTGCGCGATTTCACCGAGCCAGCCATCTGGATGGCGCCGCCGAACAGCAGGAGCTTTTCGGTCAGGGTGGTCTTGCCTGCATCCGGATGCGAAATGATCGCGAAGGTCCGTCGGCGGTGGGTTTCGGTGTGGTGGTCGGACATCGGGAGCGCACGGCGGAAGGCAACGGACAATGATAACAAGTCGCGGCCGCGCGCATCGGTCGATGTCGGCCGCGATGGGCAGCGTGGCGTGCGGCAAACGCCACCCTGCAAGAGCGCCGCCCGAGGGGACGCGAGGGCACATCGCCTCGAACAGGCGTTTGCAGCGGCCCTTGCTGCAGCAGTCCGGCATTGACAGTGCCCGGTTCGCCCGGCAGCGGTGCCGGGTCGCGGAACTGCCCTGCGGTTGATGTGACACGGACGTCTAGACGTCTAAACGGCTATTGACGATGGTCCGGAATGTCGATAGAGTCCGGTCACTGCTCATCAAGACCGGCTGAGGGAAAGGCCCTTTGACGCCGGGGCAACCTGCGGAAATCCATTTCCGTCATGGTGCCAACTCCCGCGGGAACGCAATCGATGCGTTCGCCGAGAGATGGGTTGCAATGTCCGCCGGGCCACGCGTCCGGCAGCGCTGCAATGCACTCCGGTTTCCTGCGGTCGATGGGCGAAACGGAGATTCCTGCATGAGCCTGCACGCTGCTTCCCTCACTGCCGAATCGGACTGCCACACTGTGGCGGCTGCTGTCGGTGTCCCTGTTCCTGTCCTGCGCGATGAGCGCAATGGCGACACGGTCGTCCGGTTCGTGCCGAAGTATGCGGACGAGGCCCTCGACGTGCGGATCCGCTGGGCGGTGCGCGGGGCGGCTTTCGCACCGGTGATCATCGTGCAGGGTGGCATCTCGGCGGATCGGCGAACGGTGCGCGACGCAGATGGAGCGGGCTGGTGGGAGGCGCTGGCCGGACCGGGGAAGGCGATCGATACCGACCGTTTCCGCGTGCTGTCGATCGACTGGCTGGAGCGTTCCGATCTCGGCGATGCATTGGCCGTATCGACAACCGATCAGGCCGACGCGCTCGCTGCGCTGCTCACGGGGCTGGACATCGGCTGCGTCCATGCATTCGTCGGCGCCTCTTACGGGGCGATGGTCGGTCTCGCGTTCGCGGCCAGGCATCCGAAGCGCACGCGCCGGCTGGTTGCGATTGCCGGTGCGCATCGCGCGCATCCGCTCAGCATCGCGATCCGCAACCTGCAGCGTGAAATCGTTCGCCTCGGTGATCGTCTCGGCGACACCGCTGCCGGACTCGATCTCGCACGCCGCCTCGCGATGACGACCTATCGCAGCGCGTTGGAATTCTCCGAGCGTTGCGCGGACGCGCCGGTGTTCGACGCCGACGACGACCACCACCATTTCGCCGAAGAAGAGTGGCTGAAGGCCGCCGGTGCGAGCTTTGTGCAGCGATTCAGTGCTGCGCGCTTTCTCGCGCTGTCCGAATCGATCGACCTGCACGGCGTGCGGCCGGAAGACGTGCGCGTCCCGACAACGCTGATCGGCATCACCTCCGATCGTGTCGTTCCTCTGGCGGATCTGTGCGACCTGCAGCGTCGCTGCGGCGCCGCCGCCGAACTGCACGTGATCGATTCGCGCTACGGCCACGATGCGTTCCTCAAGGAAGCCTCGCAGATCGGTGCGTTGCTCGTTGAAGCGCTCGATCACCAGGGGACATGACATGGGTTCCACATCCTTTACCCGCGCCGTGCGCGCCGGCATCGAATCGGACACGCAGCACGGCGCCGTTGTCCCGCCGCTTCACCTGAGCACGAACTACGCGTTCGAAGGCTTCGGGAAAAAGCGCCAGTACGACTATTCGCGCAGCGGCAACCCGACCCGCGACCAGCTCTCTTCAGCCCTTGCGGATCTTGAAGAAGGCGCCGGTGCGGTGATCACCGCGAGCGGCATGGCCGCCGTCGCGCTGGTGCTCGAGCTCGTTCCGACCGGCGGACTCGTGCTTGCCGCGCACGACTGCTACGGCGGAACCTGGCGTCTGCTCGACGCATGGGCGAAAAAGGGACGCTTCCGTCTCCTGTTCGCAGACCTGACCGATCCGGCGAAACTGGGTGAAGCGCTCGCTCACAAGCCCGACCTGGTATGGGTCGAGACGCCGTCGAATCCGCTGCTGCGCATCACCGACGTGCGTCGCGTTGCGCAGGGTGCCCGTGCTGTTGGCGCGCGTTGCGTGGTGGACAACACCTTTCTCTCGCCAGCGCTGCAGCGCCCGCTCACGCTCGGCGCCGATATCGTCGTGCACTCGACCACGAAGTACATCAATGGCCACAGCGACGTCGTCGGCGGCGCGGTGATCGCGAAAGACGCCGAAACCGCGCAGCAACTGACCTGGTGGGCGAACTGCCTCGGCCTGACCGGCGCACCGTTCGACAGTTTCCTGACCCTGCGCGGACTGCGGACGCTTGGTCCGCGGCTGCGCGCGCACGAGGAAAACGCCGCGCTTGTCGCAGCTTTGCTCGACGAGCATGCCGCAGTCGCGCGCGTCTATTGGCCCGGACTGCCCGCACATCCCGGGCATGCACTCGCCGCCCAGCAGCAAAGCGGATTCGGCGGCATGCTGAGTTTCGAGCTCGACGGTGGTTTCGCCGCCATCGAGGCGTTCCTCGATGGCCTCGAATTCTTCTCGCTCGCCGAATCGCTCGGCGGCGTCGAGAGCCTGATTGCGCATCCAGCGACGATGACCCATTCATCGATGGCGCCCGAAGCGCGCCGCACTGCCGGCATTGGCGATTCGCTGTTGCGGTTGTCGGTCGGCATCGAGGACGGCGCGGATCTCGTCGCCGATCTCGCCGCGGCGCTCGAACGCGCGCAGGCGTGCAGCGGACAACGCAAGGTGCGTGCGTGAGCGCACAGCTGAAATCGCCAGCATCCGAAATCGGCATCGCACTGGTGCTGCTCGGTACCGGTGGCGTTGGCAGTGCACTGTTGCGATTGCTGGCGACGCCGTCGGCCGGGGGCGTGCATCTGGTGGGCGTTGCCAATTCGACGCGTCAGGTGCTGGGCGCACGTGGCATCGTGCCCACACGCGTTCATACCGCTCTGTCGTCCGCGTCGTCGTTGCGTGACGATGCGGCGTTGCTCGCGTCACTCGACGCAAGCGGGTCACGTTGCCGCGTCGTGGTCGACGCGACGGCGTCCGCACTCACGTCCGCGCGACACGCCGACTGGCTCGGGCGCGGCTACCACGTTGTCAGTGCGAACAAGTCAGCCACGGGTTCGTCGCTCGACACATGGTCCGCAGTTCGCCGCGCCAGCGAAGGTACAGGTGCGGTGTACGGCGACGCGGCAACGGTCGGCGCAGGTCTTCCGGTGTTGTCGACACTCCGCCGCTTGCGCGGATGTGGGGATCGACTGTTGACGCTGGAAGGGGTGTTCTCCGGGTCGCTGTCGTGGCTGTTCAACCAGTTCGACGGAACCCGGCCGTTCTCCGCGCTGGTGCGCGAAGCGCGCGCTTGCGGCTACACGGAACCCGATCCGCGCATCGATCTGTCCGGCGCGGATGTGGCGCGCAAGCTGCTGATCCTCGCGCGCAGCGCGGGGCATCCACTCGACGTCGCCGACGTCGATGTCGATGGATTGGTTCCGGCGGCTTTGCGGAACGTGGACGCCGCAGACTTTCTCGCGCGCATCGAAGAGCTGGATGCACCGCTGGAAGCGCGTCGTGCGAAAGCGGCGGGGCAGGGACGGCTGCTGCGATTCCTCGCGCGGCTGGATGCGCACGGCCATGCGCGCGTCGGACTCACCGACGTTGAACCGACTCATCCGGCCGCACGGCTGGGCGGTACCGACAACCTGTTTGCACTGACGACACTGCGCTACCGCGCTCAGCCGCTGGTGATCCAGGGGCCCGGGGCCGGACCGGAAGTCACGGCGCAGGCATTGCTGGGGGATGTGTTGGCGCTGCAGACATCGGCGGCAGCACAGCGTTGAACGATGACGGCCGGCCTGGCGCCCGTCATCGACACCACACGCTTCCACCAAATGGATTTATGGCTTGCGGATGTCGACGTCGCCGCTGAAGGTTTCAATCTTCACCTGACCATCGCCGCTGCCGACAGATGCATCGAGGCTGCTGCCGGGACCGTGCTCGGGTTCCTTCACCGACCCGAAGTCGCTGCGGATGCTGCCGCTGAAGCTCGACGCACGCAGGCGCGTCGATGCCTCGCCGGGGAGGAACAGATGCACGTCGCCACTCATCGTCTCGACGTCGACGCGCGCCGAACCCTCCGGCTTTCCGCGCAGCGTGATGTCGCCCGATACCGTGCCGGCGCTGATGTCGCGATAACTTGCGTTGTCCGCGTCGATATCCCCCGACACGGTTTCGAACTTGATCTGGCCGGTCAACCCGCGCGCGCGGATGTTTCCCGAGACGGTTTCCACGTGCGTGCGGTCGCTCTTGCCGACCAGGTCGACACTGCCGCTGACGCTGCCCACCTCGACATCGCTCGCGCCCGAATCGAGACGTTGCTTGCCACTGACGCCATCGACCTTGAGCGAGCGGCCGGCGACGCCGCTCAGCGTGACGTCCGCGCTCACCACTTCGATTTTCATCTCTGCCGCTTTGGGCACCTTGATGTCGAGGCTGGTGTCACCCATGCGGGTGTCGGCGCTCCAGCTGAACCACCCCTGCTTGTCGGGCGTCTGCACCTTGATCGCCAGATGGTCGCCACCGCCTTCGATCGAGAGGCCCTTCGCGCCATCACCGAGCGTGCCACTGATGCCCACTTCGTTGCGGTCCCACGCACTCACGGTCACGCTGCCCTTCACGTTCGACACGTCGATGCGCGCGTTCGCATTCACCGCGCGGCTCTCGCTGATCGGCGTTTCGGCGATCGCATGGCCGGCAAACAGCAGCAGCGCGGCGAACGGAAAAGTCGATGGCGGTCTCATTCGGACGTGCTCCAGAAATTAGCCGGCGTTCGCGCCGAAGTGATCGAGTTTCATGCGACGCGCATTCGTGCGGTTGAGAAGGCTCACCAGGAAGACCGCATCCGGACGCAGCTCCAGCGCCTGCTCCAGCTCCGCATGCGCCGAATCGAGCACCACAGCCGCGCCGATCAGGCGCGGGTCACCCATCGATGCGCGCGACGATTCGCGAGCATCGCGTGCAAAGTCGCGCAATTTCTGCGACGAGGCCAGCGCGGAATGCGTACCCGTCTGCCGTGCGAGCTCGCTGCCGGGACCGCGCAGGCCGAGCACCAGCGAACCGGTGATCACACAGGCAAGCAACGCCGCTGCCGCTGCGAATGGCAGTCGCCCGTTGCGCCGATGCCTCGTCGCGGCAGCGGACTCTTCGGCGGCGATGCGCGCGGCAATCCCGGACCACAGATCGTTCTGCGGCGGACGCGCTTCATTCATCGCACGCAGGCGCCGCTGGAGTTCGAAATCGCTCATGCCGCTTCTCCGAGCATCTTGCGCAGCAAACCGCGCGCGCGATGCAGTTGTGCCTTGGACGAGCCGACCGCCATGCCGAGTTCCCGGCCGATCTCCTCGTGTTTCCATCCCTCGACATCATGCAGCACGAGCACGGCGCGTGCGCGCGGCGGCAATTTCGCGACCGCCTGTTCGAGATCGGCCCGCTCGCCGGCACAGAAAGGTCTGACCGGATCGAGCGCCGCTTCGAGCACATCGTTCTCGACCGCATCTTCCGGATCGCGCGAACGCAGGTCCATCAGCGCAACATTCACCGCCAGACGGTGCAGCCAGGTCGAGAACCCGCTTTCGAAGCGGAAACTGCCGAGTTTCTGCCACGCCCGCACGAATGCTTCCTGGGTCAGCTCTTCGGCGCGCGACGGGTTCATTCCGCTCAGCCGCCAGACAGCGCCGTGGACGCGACTGCCATGGCGACGATACAGCGCTTCGAACGCGCGCATGTCGCCGCCGACGGCACGTCGGACCAGGTCGTTGTCGGACGGCTCGGTGACGACGTCGGTCCGTGGCGCATCGCTCATCGGCAAGGGCATGGCAAGGCAGGCATTCATCTTGCCACCTTGGATGCTGCAAGGCGCGTCAGGGTTTAAGCGTTACCGGGTGAAAATGAGCTCGTAGGCCGGACGACCTTTTTCGTCGGCCGGCGCCGTTGCCTGTTGAAGAGCGAAAAGCGCCGGTCGCTGGAGCACGTCCGGCCTAACCGGACGCGACTTTCCGGGCCGGCGATCGAGCCGCAGCCAATGCACGCGCGACCCGCTGCTGCTCCGCCTTCAACCGACCCGGCATGCGCGCGCCGAACGAATCGAGGTACTCGCCGATCGCGGCGACCTCATCGGTCCATCCGGCCGCATCGACCGAGAGCAGCGCATCGAGCGTCGCCGCATCGAGAGCGAGCCCGTCGACATGCAGATCGTGCCGCTCGGGCAGGAATCCGATCGGTGTTTCGACCGCACCCGCATCGCCCGTGCAGCGATCGATGATCCACTCGAGCACGCGCAGGTTGTCGCCGAAACCTGGCCACAGGAACTTGCCGTCGGCGCCCTTGCGGAACCAGTTCACGTGGAAGATCTTCGGCAGCTTCGCGCCGGGCTGGTCGAATGACAGCCAGTGCGCGAAATAGTCGCCGTAGTTGTAGCCGCAGAACGGCTTCATCGCCATCGAGTCGCGACGGAGCACACCGACCGCGCCCGTCGCTGCGGCGGTCGTTTCCGATCCCATCGCCGCGCCGACCAGCACGCCGTGTGTCCAGTCCTTTGCCTCGAACACCAGCGGCACCAGCGATGGGCGACGACCGCCGAACACGATGGCCGAAATCGGTACGCCCTGCGCATCTTCCGCATGCGGCGACCAGCTCGGACATTGGCGTGCCGAGACCGTGAAGCGCGAATTGGGATGCGCGGCCGGCCCATTCGCCGGATCGTAGGCGCGCCCCTGCCAATCGATTGCAGGGGTTCCGGGAAGCCCTTCCCACCACGGCTGGTTGTCGGCGGTGAGCGCGACATTGGTGAAGATCGTGTTGCTCTGAATCGTCGTCAGTGCGTTGGGATTGGTGGTCTTGCCGGTGCCCGGCGCGACGCCGAAATAGCCGGCTTCGGGGTTGATCGCGTAAAGGTGTCCGTCTGCGCCGGGAGTCATCCAGCAGATGTCGTCGCCGACCGTCCACACTTTCCAGCCAGCGCTGCGATAGCCTTCCGGTGGAATCAGCATCGCGAGATTCGTCTTGCCGCATGCCGACGGAAACGCTGCCGCAATATAGTGCGTTTCGCCCTTCGGATTCTCGATGCCGACGATCAGCATGTGCTCGGCGAGCCAACCTTCGTTCTTCGCCTGGAAACTGCCGATGCGCAATGCGTGACATTTCTTTCCGAGCAGCGCGTTGCCGCCATACCCCGAGCCGATCGACTTGATTGACAGCTCCTCCGGGAAATGCATGATGAAACGCTTGTCGGGATCGAGGTCGCCGACCGAATGAAGGCCTTTCACGAACGTGCCTTCGCGCTCGATCCGCGCGAGCGCCGGCGCACCCATCCGCGTCATGATGCGCATGTTCGCGACGACGTAGGCACTGTCGGTGATCTCGACGCCACAGCGCGAGATCGGCGAATCGATCGGACCCATGCAATAGGGAATCACATACAACGTGCGACCCTGCATGCAGCCATCGAAGAGCGCATCGATCTTCGCGTGTGCGGCTGTCGGTTCCATCCAGTGGTTGTTCGGCCCGGCATCGATCTCTTTGTTCGTGCCGACGAGCGTCAGGTGCTCGACGCGCGCAACATCCGATGGATCCGACCGGTGCAGGTAACAATCGGGATGGGTGTCCGGATTCAGCGCCAGCAGCGTGCCGTCGGCGAGCATCTGCCGGGTGAGTTCCGCGCTCTCGGCGTCGGAACCGTCGCACCAGTGGATCCGGTCGGGTTTCGTCAGGCGGGCGACGTCGTCGACCCACGCGTTCAAGCGGGCAAGCTGGCTGGTCATGATGTTCGGGCGCGAGTGCCCGCATGGAAATGAAGGATGGCCAGAACGGTAGCCGCGGCCCTTTGCGCGTGCAAGGCGGGGTGCGGCACGAGTGAGCGAACCCGGGCTTGGCCACCCGCCGCGCGGACCCGATGTAAACGTTCTCATCGGCGCTGCTGGTGGATTCGCCCGAATCACCATGGAGAACGTGGGCGGTACTCGCCAGGATCGACGTGTGTCCGATTGAGCGCACGCTTCCGCATGCAGTCTCGAGAACCGCCAGTCAGTGCGGAATCAGAATTTCGATGAAGTCGCGGATATATGCCTCGAACGCGTCGTGGCTCATCTTCGGCTGCCCGATCTGCGCCAGTTGCACGAAGCCGACATAGGCCGAGAACGCAAGCCGGGCGCGATTCGCTGCGGTGGTTTCGTCAAATCCGGCCTGATGGAAGACGCCGGTGACGAACGCGATGCGACGTTCGAGGATGCGTTCGATGGACGGTCGGATCAACGGAAGGTCGATGGACTTGAGCAGCGCGGCAAACACTGCATGGCTCGGTCGACGGAGACTGACCTGGCGAATCAGTTCGCGCACGCGCTCGCGCGGATCGCCCACCGACGACATGACTTCGCTGATGAAGGTTTCGTCCTCGCTTTCCCAGCGCTCCACCGCGGACTGAATCAGTGCCTCGCGCGTCGCGAAATGCCAGTAGAAACTGCCTTTGGTCACCCCGAGGCGACGTGCAAGCGGTTCGACCGCCACT
Source organism: Dokdonella sp. (assembly GCF_039926425.1). Taxonomy (GTDB): domain Bacteria; phylum Pseudomonadota; class Gammaproteobacteria; order Xanthomonadales; family Rhodanobacteraceae; genus Dokdonella_A. The sequence continues at coordinate 2,019 of NZ_JBDSWZ010000310.1, read as the reverse complement.
GCTGCCAGCCCGCTTTCCGCGAGCATGGCGAGCGCTGCGTGTTCCCAGTCCGCCGCGGACAGGCGGGCTTTCGGCTCCAGTTTGACGGGCTCGGCGCTCATCGCCGGAGTGTGCCTGAGGCACCGTCGCTTGAAAACCGCCGGGCCAGCCATCCCCCTGATTTGCCGACACTTCGGCTGAATCGCGCGCAACGATCGTATCGGCGACCGGGCGTTCACGAGGGTTCCATACTACGGCGTATGGTATGCTCGATGTCTGCTGGTCGAACCCCCGTTCGCAACGTGCAAGGAGTCTTGTCGTGATTGCTTTCATTCCCTTTCTCGCTGCGCTGCTGGTGTCGCTCGGTTGCGCGTTTGCACGCGTGCGGCTGGTTGCGTGGGCGATTGCGACCGCTGCAGCGACTGTCATGGTCGGGTTGTTCGCCGGCTCATCGACGCTGGCGATCGCGATTCCCCTTCTGCTGCTTGCGCTGATCGCGTTGCCGCTGACCATGGTCGACTTCCGCCGCCGCAAGCTGAGTGCGCCGTTGCTCGCCGCGTTCCAGAAGGTGACGCCGCAGTTGTCGTCGACCGAGCAGATTGCGCTCGATGCGGGCACGGTCGGGTTCGAAGGCGAGCTCTTCAGTGGCAAGCCCGACTGGCGCATTTTGCTCAAGCAACCCAAGGCTGAGCTGTCGGTGGAAGAGCAGGCGTTTCTCGACGGGCCGGTCGAGGAGGTGTGCGCGATGGTCAACGACTGGCAGATCACGCATGAACTGGCGGACCTGCCGCCGGAGATCTGGGCGTTCCTCAAAAAGAACAAATTCTTCGGCATGATCATCCCGAAGGCCTACGGCGGCCTCGAGTTCTCCGCGCTTGCGATGGCTGCGGTGCTGCAGAAACTGATGGGGATCTCGGGGTCGTTGTCGTCGACGGTCGGCGTGCCCAATTCGCTCGGGCCGGGCGAGTTGTTGATGCATTACGGCACGCAGGAGCAGCGTGATTTCTACCTGCCGCGTCTTGCCGATGGCCGTGAGATTCCGTGCTTCGCGTTGACCGGGCCGTATGCGGGTTCGGATGCTACCTCCATTCCGGACTACGGCATCGTCTGCAAGGGCGAGTGGAATGGAGCGAACGTGATCGGCGTGCGGCTCACGTTCGACAAGCGCTACATCACGCTGGCGCCGATTGCGACGCTGTTCGGTCTCGCGTTCCGCATGCATGATCCGGAACACCTGCTCGGCGATGTCGAGGATATCGGCATCACCCTTGCGTTGCTCCCGCACGACACGAAGGGTCTTGAATACGGGCGCCGCCACTTTCCATTGAACGCCGCGTTCCAGAATGGTCCGGTGCGTGGCAAGGACGTATTCGTTCCCTTGGCACAGCTGATCGGCGGCGAAGCGATGGCCGGGCAGGGCTGGCGCATGCTGGTTGAATGCCTGTCGATCGGTCGCGGCATCTCGCTGCCGTCGAACGCGGCCGGCGCGGTCAAGGCGGGCGCCATTGCAACCGGCGCTTACGCACGCATCCGCAAGCAGTTCGGCATTGCGATCGGGCGCTTCGAAGGGATCGAGGAAGCGCTCGCGCGCATCGGTGGCTACACCTATGCGATCAGCGCGCTCGCGCGCAGCAGCGCTGCTGCCGTCGATCGCGGCGAAAAGCCGGCGGTGACGTCGGCGATCGCGAAGTACCACGCGACCGAGCTTGGTCGCGAAGTCGCCAAGGACGTGATGGATGTGCACGGTGGCAAGGGCGTGCAGCTCGGACCGAACAACTATGCCGGCCGGGGCTGGCAGACGTCACCGATCGCGATCACCGTCGAAGGCGCGAATATCATGACGCGCAGCCTGATGATCTTCGGTCAGGGTGCGATTCGCTGCCATCCGTACGTCTTGCGCGAAATGCAGTCGCTCAAGCTCGAGGACGATCGCGAGAAGCTCAAGGCATTCGATTCCGCACTGTGGGGACACGTCGGGTTTGCGATTTCCAACGCAGTACGCAGCTTCGTGCTCGGCCTCGCGTTTGGCAGGATCGGCAA
>NZ_JBDSWZ010000309.1:0-14233 GCF_039926425.1 Dokdonella sp. | reverse complement strand
GGAATCAGTCGCGCCATCATGCGACGGTTTTCGAGCATGTACGACACGCCGGACGGCACACGCAGGTTGTCTTCGAGCACGTAGTACTCGCCATCGCCGGCGCGCACCAGATCGATGCCGGAGATGTGCGAGTAAACGCCGCCCGGCACTTTCAGCCCGTGCATCTCGGTACGGTATTCGCTGTTCCCAAGCACCAGCTCGCGCGGCACGCGACCTTCGGCGAGGATGCGCTGTTCGCCGTAGACATCCGCCAGGAAAAGATTGAGCGCAAGAACGCGCTGGCGAAGCCCGGCCTCGAGCATGCGCCATTCGGCCGACGGCACGATACGCGGCACCAGGTCGAAGGGGATCAGGCGTTCGTTGCCCGATTCCTCGCCGTACACGGAAAACGTGATGCCGACGCGGTGGAACGAGATTTCAGCCTCGCGCCGCTTGTGTTCAACCTGCTGCTCGGGCGTGCTCTGCAACCAGTGATCGAACGCATGGTAATGCGCGCGAAGTTCGCCGCCGGCATGGTGCATTTCGTCAAACATGGGGGGCATGCGTCGACCCGTGTGAGCAAGGGGACCCTTGCGGTCACACATAACATGCGAGACGCGGCTTGCCTAGTTGCGGCTTTGCTGGCACGGCGGCGCAAGGCCACGAAAACCGGTCTCCGGAAACAACTCCGCCTTCACGAGGACGGCGGAGTCGGTTCACTTGCCAGCGGTGGTGCGTTACTGGCAGATCTGTACCTTCACGTGGTCAACGATCATTCCGTTCGGCGCTGCGGCCGCGGTGTTGGAGTCGGACACCGTGCGGAAGCGCAGCTGCAGGCTCTGGCCGGCGAAGCTGTCGAGGTCGACGATCGACGGCGACGGCGCAGCGGTACCGGCCGGACCCGGATAGCACCAGCTCTGGCGTCCTGCCAGCGGAGCACCTGCGGAGGCTGTTCCGTTGTACGGGTCCGTGAACATGTGGCTCGCGTCGAGATAATCGAACGAGCTGCCACCATTGGTGCTGGTCTCGAGCGACGAACTGTCCCAGCACCCGGTCGGCGGATCCTGTTCGGATTTGTGCCAGGCGTCATACGAGAGGATCACCGACTGTGCTGTCGGAATCGTGATCGCCGGCGAGGTCAGCGTGCGATCGCTCGACACGGTGTTGTCGGGCACTTTCCAGACCGGCGTGGTGAAGCCGGTGCCGGCCGGAGCCGCGCCCTGCGTCCAACCTGTGCCACCGGTTCCCGCTGCGGTCCACCCACCAGCCCCCGCATCGAATGTTTCTTCGTAGACCGTCGATGCCGTCGTGCCTGCCGGGCAGGTGCCCGGCGTACCGGTGGTGAACGAGAACGTTGCCGACGGTGCGCTCGGACCACAGTAATTGCTCGGCGTCACGCGCCAGAAATACTGCGTATTGGCGTCCAGCGTGGTGTCGACGGTCCAGGTCGTTCCCTGCACGGTCGCGCTGGCAACGATGTCAGTGAACGCCGAATCCGTGGCGACTTCGACCAGGTACTGCAGCGCACTGGAGGTCGTGAAGATCGGCGGCGGCGCGACTCCGTCGAAGCCGTCGCCGAAGATGCGATCGGTCAAGTCGAGCGTTCCCCAGTTCAGGACCGGTCGCACCTTCACGCCAGCGGCGGTGTTGGTCGGCGACAGCAGCGTCACAACCTGTGGCGCCGTTGCGGAAACGCCGAGTTCCAGAGCGATGCTGCGCGACAGCGAGCCGCTGGTCGCATCGACCGAGAAATCGTATTCGCCGGAAGGCAATGTCGCGCCTCCGAGGATCGTGAGGATGCTGCTTCCCGGCGCCGTGACCGGAGTCGGCGAGAACTGCGCCGTGGCACCCGCGGGAAGTCCGTTCGCGGTCAGAGCGACCGATCCATTGAACCCGTTCAGCACGCCAATACGCAGGCCATACGAAGGATTGGCGGACGTCGTCGCCTCGCAGATCTCGATGCGCTTGGGCGTTTCGGCAACCACCGCGTAATTCGGATCGCCGCATTCAGCAAACTTGAACGAACACACACGCGTGTGCCAGCTCGACGATGCGGTGGTCGGGTAGTACTCGGTGGTGAAGTAGAACGTGCACTGATCGACAGGATCGACATTCATCGCGGAATAATCGCCCCAGCGATTGCTGGTGCTGGTCTGCGAGCCATTGGCAATCGTGTCGGTGCAGCCGCTTTCGTCGCGCAGCGTGCCGGCCGCATCATCGAGCGTACGGCCCGTGATTGCGATCTGCGGATGGATGGTTGCACTCGACTTCGAGAAACCCACGCCGATGTCGCCGCTGCCGTCAATCGCGATGCCGCCCATCCAACGTACGTTGGCGTCCGGTGCGTAGGTGCCCTGGTCGACGATGTGGCGGTCGAGCGCGGTCGGTGTGGACGGATTGGCACCATGATCGTCGAGATCGAAATGCACCCAGTTGATGCCGCCCTGCTGCACGTTGCCTTGAACGACATGATTGACGACGAGCGAGATGCGCGTCGGTGCATCGACCGGGAACGCGCGCGCATTGGCGTGATACATGATGTGCGTGCCGAACGAATCGAGTCCGGCGGTGCTGCCGAGCTGCGGAACCTCGTCAAAATACGAAACAAACGGCTCGCCTTGGATCCGCGAGGGGTTGGCCGACACGGTCGTATTCGCGGGTGTCGCCCAGTTGATGCACATGTCCCAGAACAGGTATTCACTGGTCGCGCCATCGAAGTGGACGTAGCTGGGGCACGCATTGGTGGGGGCGTTCAGCGCACCGGTCAGATTGATCGGCTCCACGCCGTACGCATCGAATCCACCGAAGCGCACCATTGCAGCAGTGGGATCGCCGACCAGCATCTTGTCGCGTTCGAAGGCGATGAACGATGCGCCGAGGAACGCGCTCGACCCGCTGAATTCATGTGTCGTCAGGAGATACGCATCCTGACCGGCGCCATCGGTCCACACACCCATGTGCGGGTAATCGCCGAAATTCGGGAAATTGAATTCGTAGCGTGCGTACGTTCCAAATGGGTCGGAGGTGGTCGACACCGCCACGCACTGTGCGAAGGGTGCGGACGTCACGAACTGGCTCATGACCCAGCGCTGCGCGCGCGCGTCCCACACCGCGAGCGGATCGCCTGCGTTGGTCGTCTCGCACTTGCCGCCGAAGCCGACGAAGAACGAGTTGCCGGGGCGCGGCGTCAAGGTGTTCGGATCCGGATTGCCGGTGAGCTTGTCGAACGCCTGCCACGAGGAATTCACCCACTGGATGAAGTGAACGTCGCTGACGTCGCCATTGGTGTCCGGCGGGAGACAGCCGCAGCCAGAGGTCGTCGAGCTGATTGCCTCAAAGCTGAGATCGACCGCTGGCGCGGGCACGCCGGTGCCGCGCGTCTGCATGCGCGAATAGTCGGGCACCAGCGAGCTGACTCTTCCGCTCGGCTTCAGAAGGATGTTCGGAATCTCGAACGGCTCCTCTTCAGTGCCGGCAGGCGCCTGCGGCGGCATGGTGCGCAGGATGTCCCGCAGAGGTGCCGAAATATCGTGGCGCGCGGCGTGAGTGACAGTCGGCAGACTTTCCGGCGTGATCGTCGTGGGGGTTGTGACCCCTGCGTTCGCGGCGGAGAAGCCAAGGGCCAACAGCGCGGCGCCGATGGCGGTGGGCATGAAACGCGACAAAACCATGATCGATCCCCGTAGGTGCGGTGGCGGCAATGTTCAATGTCGATCGAAGGGCGGCCGTCACCCGTTCGTCCAATTCACGATCCTGTGGATCCGCCTGCGCGCGCCTTGAGACGTGCATCGAGCACATCCAGTCGGCGCAGGTGATCGCCGAGAAATCGTCGTGTCTGATCCGGCAGCCCGGGATCGTCCAGCGCTGTGCGCACCGAAGTACGCTCAAGCGCGGGGGAGATCCGCCGCAGCATCAGGCACGCACGCTCGACGAGCGCCGGACTTCCACTGCGAACCCACCGCACGAGCGCGTCAGAAGGCAACGAACCCGCATGCTGGTCGAGCAACTCCAGAGCCACCAACACCAAGTCGGTTGGGTCTGAGGTCGGGTCACTATATCCGCCTACAGACGTAGTTGTCACTACGTCACGGGCGACTGCTTCCCACCAGTTTCCGAGATCCGACGGACGTTTGAATGCGGACTGCAACAATGACGCTCTCACCGCGGGCGGTGTCTGCGTGCTGCGCGCGACACGCTCGACGGTCCCCTCGTTATCGTCGCGAAGTCGTTCGCCGATCTCGGGCTCGAGCGCAATTTCGCCCGCTGCCAGGGTCTGTAGCGCCAGGTCGTGCGACCCGAGCGCTTTCATCAGCAATTGGAAGAAGCGACGTGACTCGCGCCCGTGCTCGCTGCGCCCGGCCTTGAGCAGTGCGCGGGTTTCCGGAGTGTCGGCAAACAGCGCCGGGTCGAGTCCGATGCTGGTGACGAGCGTCGCTCCACGCGGATCTGCCACGGTGCGTGTCGGATGGCGTGGATCGGAGCGCGCGATCGAATACCCGACGATGTAGCGCTCGCCCGGCTTTACCCGTCGCGCAACCGACAGCGGAACGCGGATATCGATCAGGTCCGGCAGTTTTCCCCGACCGCTGAAGACGTCCTTGCGCTGGAACACCACCCGACCCGCTGGATCAATGTCGGAAACGACGCCGGCGACCAGAACGGTGCCAGGCGAGTACAACAATTCCATCGGAGGTTCGACGGGCTCGGCACGCACCGCGTGCGATGTCGCAATGGCGACCATCGACACAAGGGTCAAGGCGAAGATCAGCTGACGGGGGCGGGCAGACGTGTGCCCTCGGATCGGCTTGATGACGGACTGCAAGGAATGCTCCAGGGCGTAGTGCGACTAAGCCGAGAGGCTACGTCACTACGACCCGGACGGAAAGGCATCTGCTGCTTTCCGATGCCCGGTCATGAAAAGGGCCGCACGCGGCGGCCCTTGCGAATCGATGGAGCGACAGCGACTACTTCAGACCGGCGGCCTTGCGCAGCTCCGCGGCCTTGTCGGTCTTCTCCCACGAGAACGACGTGTACTTCTCGCCACTCTTCAGCACCACGTCCACCGGCGCACGACCGAAGTGGCCATACGCGGCGGTCGCCTGGTACATCGGGTGCACCAGGTCCAGCATCTTGATGATTCCGTACGGACGCAGGTCGAAGTGGTTTCGGATGAGTTTCTCGATCTTCTCGTCGGCGATCTTGCCGGTGCCGAATGTGGTCACCGAGATCGAGGTCGGATGCGCCACGCCGATCGCGTACGACACCTGCACCTCGCAACGATCGGCGATGCCCGCAGCCACGATGTTCTTGGCGACGTAGCGCGCCGCATATGCCGCCGAGCGGTCGACCTTCGACGGATCCTTGCCCGAGAACGCGCCGCCGCCGTGACGGGCCCAACCGCCGTACGTGTCGACGATGATCTTGCGGCCGGTCAGGCCGCAGTCGCCCACCGGACCGCCGATCACGAACTTGCCGGTCGGGTTGATATGAAACTTTGTGCCTTTGTGGATCCATTTCTTCGGCAGCACCGGATCGATGATGTGCGTGCGCACCGCCTCGATCAGGTCTTTCTGCTTGACCGATGGATCATGCTGGGTCGACAGCACGATTGCATCGATCGCAACCGCCTTGTCATTCTCGTAGCGCAGCGTGACCTGGCTCTTGGCGTCCGGGCGCAGCCACGGCAGCGGCGAATTCTTCTTCTTGCGCACCTTCGCCTGCTGTTCAACGAGTCGATGCGACAGATGGATCGCCGCCGGCATGAAGCTGTCGGTTTCATTGGTGGCATAGCCGAACATCAGGCCCTGGTCGCCCGCGCCCTGTTCTTCCGGCTTTTTGCGGTCGACACCCTGGTTGATGTCCGGCGACTGCTTGCCGATCAGGTTCAGCACGCCGCAGGTCGCGCCGTCGAAGCCGACGTCGGAGGAGTCGTACCCGATGTCGAGGATGACCTTGCGCGTCAGCGCTTCCAGGTCGATCCACGCGGAGGTGGTCACTTCGCCAGCGACGATCGCGACGCCGGTCTTGACCATTGTTTCGCAGGCCACGCGCGCACGCTTGTCCTGCTCCAGGATCGCGTCGAGAACGGCGTCGGAGATCTGGTCGGCGACCTTGTCCGGGTGGCCTTCGGAGACGGATTCGGAAGTGAAGAGAAAGCTGCTCATCGAGGCAAATATCCTTCTATACGGATGGATGGATGAAACCAACGGCGCGCATCATACACGGGCGCGGTGTCGATTTCAGCATCGCGGCTGAACGGCAACGCCGGTGCCGGGATCAGGGCCATTCGTTGGGTGTTTCGCGCCGACTCTCGTGCCTCATCCGCACGACGCAGAACCGTTGCCCGGTCGGTGCTTCCATCAACCACCATCGATGGACGAAACCGATCCGCTTCGCACCAAGCGCCTCGAGGCGCGCCGCCTCGGCGTCAATGTCGTCCGCCTCGATATCGAGGTGGACGCGCGAGGGATGATCGACCGCCTGTACCTCGACGTGAAGGCCGCCGGGAGCATCGCCAAACTCGGCATAGCGGCCTGTTCCACCGGAGTCCGGATCGGCGATTGTCAGCCCGAGTACCGCGCCCCAGAAATTCGCGGCAGCGCCGAGATCGTCTGTCTGGCAGTCGATGATGAAGCCCGCGAGCCGGCTGCGATGGGCCATGGCAAGTCCTTGTTTGTGGTCGTCAACCCGGCAGCGATAGATCGTCAAGCATCGCTTTCAGAAAACGCGCGGCCTCGCCGCCGGTGGCGGCGCGGTGATCGAACGTCAGTGACAGCGGAATCACGCGATGCGATTCGAAGCCCCCCATCACGGGCGTCATCTGGTGCCGGCCCTTGCCGGCCGCGATGATCGCCACGCAGGGCGGAACCACCACCGGCGTTGCGTAGCGGCCGGCGAACACGCCGAAATTCGACAGCGAGATCGTGTAGCCGGAAAGCTCGGTCGGTGGAATGCTGCGGTCCTCGACCTGCGTCCGCAGGCGATTCACCGCCGCACGCACACCCGCGGGTTCGAGCACGTCGGCGTTGCGCAGCGCCGGCACGAACAGGCCGTCCTCGGTGTCGACCGCAATGCCGATGTCGACATGCGGATGAAGCGTTCGCGTGAGGTTCTCGCCGTCGAACCAGGCGTTCAATGCCGGGACCGCCTTGGACGCGCGCACAATCGCGCGAACCAGCCGCCCTGTAATGTCGTTGCCCGGCGACCACGCGTGGATGTCCGCGTCATCGCACAATGTCGTCGGCACGACTTGCGCATGCGCGGCCGCCATGACGCGCGCCATGTTTCGACGGACACCCTTGAGTTGTTCGGGTTGTCCGCTTGCGGCGACCGAATGCGGCGAGGTGCGCATCGGCTTGCCGCTGGCAGACAGCGCTGTTCTTCCTTCAGTGGCAGAGGCAGCCGTGCGCGCGGCGTCCGCGATCGGTGGAACCGGACGGGATGTTCCTTCGACCCGGCTGGACGACGGGGTTGAAACGCGCGCGCTGCCGGCCGCTGCCGCATCCTTCACATCCTTGAGCGTCACGACCCCGCCGGCGCCACTGGCGCTCACCCGCGCGAGGTCGACGCCGAGCTTCCTGGCGAGGGCGCGGACGGCCGGCACGGCCTTGGCGCCGCCGACGCTCGTTGCCTGTTCCGTGTGTACATGGTTGCTCGTCTGCATCGCGCCAACGACCGTGCCTTCATCGGCGCGGCCGGCGTCGTCGTTCGTCGAAATCTCACCGCCCTCGTCCGATGCCACCACGCCTTTGTGATCCGGAGCTTCACTCCCTGCACCTCTCGACGGCGCGGCAGTCGCCGGCTTGGGTGGCGCATGGTGATGGCCGGTCGATTCCGCTTCCGCGCGCTGCGGCTGCGACGGATCGATTTCGAACTCGGCGAGTGGCGCTCCCGTTGTGATCACGTCACCGGCGCCGCCGTGCACCTTCGCGAGCGTTCCCGAGAACGGGGAGGGGACTTCGACGATCGCCTTCGCGGTCTCCATCGACACCATCGGTTCGTCGAGCCTGACGGTACCGCCTTCCTTTACCAGCCACTCGACGATCGTCGCGTCAGGAAGGCCTTCGCCGAGGTCGGGGAGGTGGAACGTCTTCATGTCGGCCATGCGGGAAACTCGTCTTCGAAGGTGTGCGCGGGACCGCGCGTTTCAGGGAATGTGCAGCGCGATCAGCGCCAGAACGGCGGGAACGACCTGCACGTAGAGAATCCTGCGATTCACCGTCAATCCGCCATACAGGCCGGCGACGATGACGCAAGCGAGGAAAAAGATGTCGATCATCCATCCGCTGCGGCCGAGGGCGAGCCCCCACACCAGGCCGGCAGCGAGAAAGCCGTTGTAGAGGCCCTGGTTGGCAGCAAGCACCTTGGATGCAGCCGAGAATTCCGGTGTGATCCCGAACGTGCGGCGGCCGTAAGGCGTGTCCCACAGGAACATTTCCAACACGAGGAAATACACATGCAGTGCGGCGACGAGACCGACGAGAATCTGGGCAATCGCGTGCACGTCGGGCTCCTCGTGAAGGTCAGCTGACGTCCAACGTCTTCTTCGCCGCAGCGAGGATGCGTTCGACGCTTGGCAGGTATTTCATTTCGAGCCGGTACAGCGGAATGTGCGTGTCGTAACCCGTCACGCGCTGCACCGGCGCGACGAGATCGTACAGCGCTTCATCGGCGAGCCGAGCGGCGATCTCGGCACCGAAGCCAGCCGTGCGCGGCGCTTCATGCACGATCACGCAGCGGCCGGTTTTCTTCACCGAGTCGTGGATTGTCTCGAAGTCGAGCGGCGTCAGCGTCGCGACGTCGATTACTTCGGCACTGATGCCCTGCTCGGCGAGCGCGTCGGCGGCTTCGAGCGTTTCCTTCACTTGCGCGCCCCACGTGACCAGCGTGATGTCGCTGCCATCGCGCAGCACGAAGCACACGTCGAGCGGCAACGCTTCGCCGTCGTCGGGTACGTCTTCCTTGTACTGGCGATAGATCCGCTTGGGTTCGAAGAAGATCACCGGATCCGGATCGCGGATGGCGGCCAGCAGCAAGCCATAGGCGCGACCGGGTGAAGAGGGCATCACCACCCGCAAGCCCGGGATGTTGGTAAACAGATGCTCGTTGGCTTCGGAGTGATGTTCCGGCGCGCGGATGCCGCCGCCCCACGGAGCACGAAAGACCGCCGGGCAGCTCATGCGTCCGCGCGTGCGTGTACGCAGGCGCGCCGCGTGGCACGCGATGTGTTCCATCATCGGATAGATGAAACCTTCGAACTGGGCTTCGGCGACCGGCTTCATTCCTTGCGCGGCGAGTCCGACAGTGAGGCCGGCAATGGTCGTTTCGTCGAGCGGGGTATCGATGACGCGCTCGCTTCCGAACGTCTGTTGCAACCCCTGTGTCGCGCGGAACACGCCGCCATTGACCCCGACATCCTCGCCGAGAACGACGACGGTGGAGTCGTGCTTCATTTCGTACGCGAGCGCCTGGGTGACGGCTTCGATGAGGGTGATCTGTGGCATTGAGCGTGATCCGATGTCTGTATGTTCGATGGTGGACGAAGCCGGTCCGCGGGGAATCAACGCACAGGCTTGTCCAGCGCGAGCGCGGCGCTGCGCTGCCCCGCGAGATCCGCCGGCAGCTCGGCCCAGGTGAAGTCGAACATCGCCTCGGTGGGCTGGGATTTCGTTGCGAGATACGCATCGACTTCGAGGTCGACCGTCTTCGAGCACTCGACCTTCCAGTCTTCTTCCTCTTTTTCAGTCCACGCGTTGAGCGACATCAGGTACGTCTTCATGCGCTTCATCGGCTCGCGCTTCCAGGCCGCCTTCACTTCGTCATCCTCGCGATAACGGCGCGCGTCGTCCGCCGTGGTGTGATCGGACAGCCGGTAGGTCACCGCCTCGATCACCATGCCGCCGTGGCCGTGGCGTGCGCGCTTGATCGCGTAATCCATTGCCGCCCGCATTGCGATGAGATCATTGCCGTCGACCTGCAGGCATTCGAGTCCCGCAGCAATGCCTTTCTGTGCGAGCGTCTTCGCCCCGGTCTGCGCACTGCGCGGCACCGAGATGGCCCATCCGTTGTTGACGATCACCGAGACGTACGGCAGCGTCATCGCGCCGGTGACGTTGATGGCGCCGTAGAAGTCGGCTTTCGACGAACCGCCGTCGCCGACCACTGACACCGCGACGCGAGGTTCCTTGCGGATCTTGAACGCCAGCGCGGCCCCCGCGGCGTGCAGGCACTGCGTCGCGATCGGCACCGCCCACGCGAAGTCGTGGGCGGGTCCTGAGAAATCGCTGCCGCGCTCGTCGCCACCCCAGTACAGCAGGATGTCGCGCGGCTTCACGCCCCGATGGAGCTGCGCGCCGTACTCGCGGTACATCGGCGCAAACACGTCGTCTTCCTGCATCGCGCTGCCGATCGCAACGTGTGCGGCTTCGTGGCCGAGGCTTGACGCATAGGTGCCCAGCTTGCCGGTGCGTTGCAATGCGACCGCTTTCGCATCGAACACGCGCACGAACAGCATTTCCTTGTACAGATTGACGAGCTCGCGCACATCGCGCGCAATCGCGGGAAGATCGTCGCGGACGAGCTTGCCGTCCTCGTCGAGGTATTGCAGGTATTCAATCTCGAAGGTGGCGGCGATGGACAAGTGGCCTCCGTTGCGATGTCGCATGGCGCGCGAGCGCGCGGCGTTTCAGTGGTGGGTGATCACAGGTCCGACACGCGAACCGGTCGCGCCTGCCGGCGCGCGATCTTTGGCCGGTGACAGTAAGCAAGAGCGCGTTGCGTCCGCAAGGCCCGGCGCAGCATCCACCGCGACGGGCGGGTAAACTGATCTGCTTCCATGGCGTGGCGTTGCAATGAACGAAACTCCGAACCTGCGTCCGATCGAACAGGGCATCGAACTCGACCTTCGAGATCGCACGGCGTATGGCGGCTATCTGCAGCTGCCGACGTTGCTCTCCGCTCAGAAGCCGCTGAGCAACCCGCCGCACCACGACGAAATGCTGTTCATCGTGCAGCATCAGGTCGCCGAGCTGTGGATGAAGCTGATGGTCCACGAACTGCGCGCGGCAATCGTGCGCCTGCGCGAGGACGACGTCGACACCACTTTGAAGATCCTCGCGCGCGTCAAACAGGTTCAACAGCAGCTTTTTGCCCAGTGGGGAGTGCTGGAAACGCTGACACCGGCGGAGTACCTGGAGTTCCGTCATGTGCTCGGTCCTGCATCGGGCTTCCAGTCGCACCAGTACCGGATGATCGAGTTTCTTCTGGGGAACAAGAACGCCGGAATGCTCAGTGTGTTCGACCACGATCCGGCCGCACGCGAGGAATTGCGCGAGGTCCTCGAGGCTCCGAGCCTGTACGACGAATTTTTGCGCTACCTCGCTCGCCGCGGCCACGCGATCCCCGCCGGGAGCCTGGATCGCGATTTCAGCCTGCCCCATGAGCGCACGCCGGGCCTGATGCCTGCATTGAAGAGAATCTACGAGAATGCGCGCGATTTCTGGCCGGAATATCATCTGAGCGAACAGCTGGTCGACATCGAGGAGAGTTTCCAGCTCTGGCGTTTCCGCCATATGAAAACCGTCGAGCGGATCATCGGATTCCGCCGCGGCACCGGCGGCTCCTCCGGCGTGGCGTTTCTGAAGCGCGCGCTGGAATTGACGTTTTTCCCGGAGCTGATCGACGTGCGCACCCAGATTGGCGTCTGATCCCGTCGGGTATTGCGCTGCGGTTTGACGCCGCCGCCGCCAGCGGTTACACCTTTGCGGTCCACACCGCTTCCAGGGGAACGCATGTCCAACTCCACCGCCAGCCTGCCGGGCGCACCGTCACCTCCAGTCTTCCAGGATTCCCTCGGCCATCCGCGCCCGCTGTGGATGCTGTTCATGACGGAGTTCTGGGAACGGTTCGCGTTCTACGGCATGCGTTGGGCGCTGACGCTGTACATCGTCTCCCAGTTCTTCGGCGGCGATTCGACCGGCGAGGCATTCGCCAACCAGACCTATGGCGCCTATCTCGCGCTGGTCTATGCCGCCGGTGCGTTCGGCGGGTACATCGCCGACCGGCTGATCGGACACCAGCGGTCGATCCTGATCGGCGCGATCGTGATGGGCGCCGGCCTGTTCGTGATGATGGTGCCGAACCAGCAGGTCTTCCTGCTCGGACTGTCGCTGGTGATCATCGGCAACGGGTTGTTCAAGCCGAACATCTCGACCCTCGTCGGCGAGCTCTATCCGCAAGGCGACCCACGTCGCGACGCGGGCTTCACGATTTTCTACATGGGCATCAATGCAGGCAGTTTCTTTTCCCCGATCCTCACCGGCTGGCTGGCGAGTGTCATCACCGACACGCCGATGGTGCAGAACTACAAGATCGTCTTCGCCACGGCCGGCATCGGCATGGTGCTGAGCTATTTCTGGTTCTGGTTTGGACGACGCCAGCTGCAGGGCATCGGCTCGGCGCCGGTGGGTGCCAGCGGCGGCCGTTCGCTCGGCCTGCTCGCCGTCTATTTTGTGGTCGGCATTCCCCTGATGTTCTTCCTGTTGAGTTCGACGATTCTCGCGTGGATCCTCTTCGCGCTGTTCGTCGGGCTCGCCGCGATGTTGCTCGTCGAAGGCATGCGCGAAGGAAAGGTGGCACGCGACAAGGTGATCGCGATGCTGATCATCTTCGTGTTCAACGTGATGTTCTGGATGTTCTTCGAGCAGGCCGGCAGTTCGTTCAACTTCCTCGCCGAAAAGATCGTGAATCGCGATTTTGGCGGCTGGGAGTTCCCTGTTGCGTGGTTCCAGTCCGTCAATCCGCTGGCCATCATCTCGCTGGCGCCGCTGGTCGCGATGATCTGGATCTGGATGGGGCGTCGAAACTCCGAACCTTCGATCCCGCGCAAGTTCGGCCTCGGCCTGATCGGCAACGGTCTCGCGTTCCTGCTGCTGATGTACGCGTTGACGCACCTGGTCGATGCGGATCAGAAGATCCCGTTCTGGACGCTCTTCATGGTGTATGTGGTGCAGTCCGTCGCCGAGCTGTGTCTGTCGCCGATCGGTCTGTCGATGGTGACCAAGCTCGCGCCGCCGAAATACGTCGCCTTCGCGATGGGCGGGTGGTTTCTGTCTGTCGCCAACGGCAACAATCTGTCCGGTGAGTTCGCCAAGTGGGTCAGCGGCACGGACGGCATCTCCACGACCTCTGCGTTGCTCGGCTATACCTGGGGTTTCTGGTCGCTGATGGGCGCAGGCGTCCTGTTGTTCCTGATTGCTCCGCTGGTCAACAAGCTGATGCACGGGGTCCGTTGAGCGAGGTGAATCGGGGCATGGGCTGGCGCGCGTTGCGCACGCCCTGTCTCCGCATCGTTACACCGGTGCGAGCTTGTCGAGGATGCTCTCCAGCGCACGCTGTTCGTCCGTTGTGAGCTTTGCAACCATCGTTCGCTCGTGCTCGCGCGCGAGCGGCGCGATCGCATCGTGAACCTTCCAGCCGGCGGCGCTGAGCCGCAGCACCGAGCGGCGCTTGTCGCCCGCATGCGTCTTGCGCGCAACGCGTCTGGCGGCGACGAGCCGGGTGAGCGCGCGACTGACTGCGACCTTGTCCATTTCGGTGCGTGATGCAACCTCGCGCGCCGACAGGCCGTCGCTGTCGTAGCGGGCGAGCACCGCCATCACGCGCCATTCCGTCATCGACAGGTCGAAGCGGTCCTGATACGTCTGCGCGATCGCCTGGCTGACGCGGTTCGAGAGGATCGACAGTCGATACGGCAGGAATCGTTCGAGTTCGAGCGGGGCGTGATCGGTCATGTGGCAGCGCGCCTTGCAATTGGTTTCAAATGAAACTATAAAGCACCGGTCCGCGCTCGTCCATGATCGCGGGTGAAGGCAATCGGCGCAGATCCGCTTTCCTTCACGCAGGCGCTGCGAGCGCCGCAACAGACCGGAGGACACGATGAACGCCCAGCCCAACCTTGGCATGCAGGTCACCACGTTCGACAACCCGATGGGTATCGACGGGTTCGAGTTCGTCGAATTCGCCGCGCCCGACGGCCGTGCCGGCGGACTGCGCGACCTGTTCGGAAAAATGGGTTTCACGGCTGTGCGAAAGCACATGTCGCGCCCGATCACGCTCTTTCGGCAGAACGGCGTGAATCTCCTGCTGAACGAGGATCCGGATTCATTTGCGGCCGACTTCGCGCGCGCGCATGGCCCCTGCGCGTGCGGTTTTGCGATCCGCTTCCAGAAGACGTCCGCCGAGGTACTGGCAACCG
>NZ_JBDSWZ010000308.1:0-7721 GCF_039926425.1 Dokdonella sp. | reverse complement strand
TCGCGACGTCGCGATCGATGGCGATCTGAAAACCTCGTGGCACTGGCACGCGGTTCGCGACGGCGCGCAGGTGTGGGCGCCGGGCTTGCAGGTCAGTGCGGAAAAGGTGCGCATCGGCAATCCGGAGTGGGCGAAAAAGCGGGCGTTCGCTCAACTCGAAGGCATCGAACTGGATCTGCGCCTGTTGCCGCTGCTCGGTCATGCCGTCGTCATTCCCCGCGTGCGCCTGGTCAAGCCGTCGCTGGATTTCGAGCGACGCAAGGACGACAGCAACACCTGGACGTTCGCGTCGTCCGGTCAAAGCGGTGCCTGGAACGCGGAGGTCGGTGAAATCGAGTTCGACGCGGGCGACATCGCGATTGCGGACGCCCAACGCGATCTCGACGTGCACGTCGAGATCGAACCGCTGGATGTGCCGATCCCGTTCGGCCAGCGCGTCGAAGGCGACGATCCAACGACACGGCGCGGAGTGATCCAGCGTGTCGGCAAGACTGCCGCTCGGCGTTTGCACGAAGCCGCCGAATCGCGCGCGCGCAAGCGCACCGTCGAAAACAGCCCGCCGCCGTACCGGTTTGGCTGGACCGCAAAAGGAACCATGCGCGGCGCAAAGATCGACGGCAACGGGCGTTTCGGCGGAGTGCTGGCACTCAGCGACTCGAACCGGCCGTTTCCGGTGCGCGCGGACATCGAGGTGGGCAACACCGAGATTGCGCTCACCGGCACCATTACCGACCCTACAAGTCCCGACGCGATCGACATGCGGTTGTGGATCAGCGGATCGAACCTCGCCGACCTTTATCCGATCGCCGGGCTCTCGTTGCCGCAGACACCGTCGTACGCGAGTGTGGGCAGGCTGAGTGGACATTTTCATCCGCACAGCACGTCCCTGAAGTATGAGGATTTCACCGCGCGTGTCGGCGGAAGCGATCTCGCCGGCACGCTGACTTACAAGTCGGGCGATCCGCGCGCAACACTGACCGGCGAGGTGGACTCGACCCTGTTGCAGGTCGAGGATCTCGGCACGCTGGTCGGCGTCAATGGGGCGGACGGCAACAAGGCCGGCGACACGTCGCGTCCGCGCTCCGGTCGCGTGCTGCCGTCGTCTCCGTTCGACGTGCAGCGATGGAACGCGATGGACGCCGATGTGCACTTCACCGGCAAGCAGGTCGTGCGCGTCATCGAGCTGCCCATCCACGATGTCGACACGCAGATCGTGATGAAAGACGGAAAGCTGATGCTCGATCCACTCCGCTTCGGCATGGCCGGCGGAACCGTCAAAGCATCGTTGCACATCGATGCGAACACGAAGCCGGTCGAGGGCACTGTTGCGCTCGATGCGCAAAGGCTGCTGCTGCGAAAGCTTTTTGCGCACACCGACGGTTTGTCCACGAGCGAGGGCGAAGTGAGTGCGACCACGCGTCTTGCGGGCAGCGGCAACTCGATCGCCTCCATTCTCGGCACATCGAACGGCTCCCTGAAAATCCTGATGACCGATGGGCAGGTCAGTGAAGAGCTGATGGAGAAAGCCGGGCTCAACGTCGGCAACCTGGTGCTGACGAAGTTGACCGGCGACCGGCGCATCGCGATTGATTGCGCGGTCGCCGATTTCACCGCGAAGGACGGAAGCATGACCAGTGATGTATTCGTCTTCGACACCGAGAATGCACGGATCGACATCGACGGCCATATTCGCCTGTCCGATGAATCGGTCGACCTGACCGCGCATCCGCAGACCAAGGGAATCCGCCTGCTCTCGCTTCGCTCGCCCCTGCACATCGAAGGAAGTTTCCGTCACGTCGAAGTCAGCGTCGACAAGAAACAGTTGCTGCTGCGCGGTGGGGCCGCGATTGGCCTGGGGCTGGTTGCGCCGCCCGCTGCACTGCTCGCGTTGACGGCGCTCGGTGGCGACACGCCGAAATCCTGCGCAGGTCTGATCGAACAGGTGAAACAGTCCGGTGGGAAGACGCCGGATTCGAAGAAGGCTGCGCCTTCACCCATCGATCGCTCGACAAACGCGAAGAGGAAACCGTCGCGGGATTGATTACATCGTCGTGGCAGCCTCGAACCGGTTCGCGTCGACATTCTTGCGCACGCGCGAAGGATCCCAGATGCGGCCGTTCATGGCGATGTAGATGCCGTCCGCGAGCGTTTGCACCGCGCCGACCGCGCAGCCGATATTGAACACCGCGTCCGAACCCTTGAACAGCGCGGGATTCAGCGCGCCAGTCAGCACCACCACCTTGCCGGCCAGCCCCTCCAGCGCCTTCGCGGTTTCGACCATGGTGTCGGTGCCGTGGGTCACCAGCGCATGCCGATGCGGCTGGGCTTCGATTGCCGCACGGATCGCGTGGCGGTCGTGCTCGTCCATGTGCAGGCTGTCCTTGCGCATGACCGGCAGCACCTCGAACGTGAACGCGACGCCGAGCGTCTGCAAGATGTCGCCGATCTGCGGCTCGCCGATCTGGAACGTGGACTTGTCGTCGAAATAGATCTTGTCGATCGTTCCGCCCGTGGTGACGATAACGAGGTGCTGCATGCTGGATCATCCCGTGGCGCAGGGCGGCGAACCGCCGCTCCGAGGGGCGCGATTGTCAGTCAGGACCCGCGCAACGTCCATCGTCGCGTGGCGAAACTCGATCGCACCGTCGCGGCGTCGATGAGCGAAACGCTCGTGGACAATCGCATCGGGAGTCGGCAAGAATGCCGCGGTTCGTTGACCGCGGAGAAACAGTGATGTCGGCAATCCAGGGCGCATTGCACGACCTCAACGACCTGCGTTTTTTCGCAGCGGTGGTCGAACACCGCGGATTCTCTGCGGCCGGTCGCGCGCTTGGGACACCGAAGTCACGCTTGAGCAAACGCGTCTCGCAACTGGAGGAGCGCCTCGGCGTGCGACTGTTGCAGCGGACGACGCGACGATTTGCGGTCACCGACGTCGGCGAGCGTTTCTATGCGCATTGCCGCGCGGCCCTCGAGGAGGCGCAGGCGGCGCAGGATGTCGTCGATGAGCTGCGCGCCGAACCGCGCGGCATCGTGCGCGTCAGTTGTCCGGTTTCGCTGGCGCAGACCCTTCTTGCGGACGTGATGCCGGACTTCCTTCTGCAGTATCCGAAGATCCAGGTGCGCCTGCTCGCGAGCAATCGTCGCGTCGACATGATCGGCGAGGGGTTCGATCTGGCGATCCGCGTGCGCGACAAGCTCGACGCGGATGCATCGATGGTGTTGCGCACGTTCGGCCAGTCGCGCGTGCTGCTCGTCGCGAGCCCAGCGTTTCTCGATGCGCAGGGGCGGCCGGAACAACCGGCGGATCTCGAGCGGTTGCCGCTGGTGTCGATGCTCGAACACGAAGGCGCGCAGATTCTCGAACTGATCGATACGCACGGGCAGAAAACGAACATCGAGATGCAGGCACGCGTGACCTGTGGCGAATTCGCGGTGCTTCTCGAATCGGCAAAGCGTGGTGTCGGCATCGCGATGCTGCCGGAATTCATCTGCGGTCCATCCCTCGTGCGCGGCGAACTTGAAATCGTGCTGCCCGCGTGGTCCATGCCCCAGGGAACGATGCACTTCGTCTATCCAAGCCGGCGTGGCCAACTTCCTGGCGTGCGCGCATTCGTCGAATTTCTTGCTGCGCGACTGCCCGACGCGATGCGCCGGCAAAACTCCCCGTGCGAGGAACAACGCAAGACCGTCGAAGCGGTCATGTGACCAACGCGTCGTCACGCCGAGCAGTATCCGGGTGGGAGCGGTTTCAGCCGCGATGTAGGCGGAACCCTCTCGGGGCAGCGAGCTTCTGTGCTCAACGCGTGCGCTTGTAGCCTCGCGCATCCCAGCCGAGCGCTCCGATCAGCACCACGCAGAGCAGCGTCTCAACCAGCGCAACGCCGCGCACGCCCGGTTCGCTCCATGCTTCGGAGATACCGTGGCAGAAGTAGAACAGCGCAGCGATGCCGACCCACAGCAGCGCTCGCCCTGCACCCTTGCGCAATGCGAGCAGCGGAAGCAGCAACGGCGGCAACGTGATCACCAGCGCAACCGTGGATGGCGCGAGCCATCCGTGCCAGACGAGCTGCAACAGCGTCAGCAAGGCCCATGCGACAAGCCCGATGGGCAGTGCTTTCACGCGCCGCGCGCCAAGCGAGCGGCAACATCCGCGACGCGGCGCCCGAGTGCGCGAGCCAGCGTGCGCTCGTCGTCGCTGAGTGGATTGTCCCCGTTCGCGCCGCCGACGTGGCTCGCGCCATAGGGCGACCCGCCGCCTTGCGTGCGGCTGACCGCTGGTTCGGTGTAGGGCAAGCCGACGATCAGCAGGCCGTGATGCAGCAGTGGCAGCATCATCGAGAGGAGTGTCGTTTCCTGGCCGCCGTGCATTGTGTTGGTCGAGGTGAACACAGCGGCCGGCTTGCCGACGAGTGTCCCGGACGCCCATTCCGCGGCGGTCGAATCGATGAAGTACTTCATCGGCGCGGCCATGTTGCCAAACCGGGTGGGACTGCCCAGCACGAGGCCCGCACAGTCGCGCAGGTCGTCGCGAGTGGCATACGGCGAACCGTCTTCCGGTTCCGGCGGCGCGGTGGTTTCCGTCACCGGCGCGACCGGCGGCACGCTGCGCAGGCGTGCGCGCATGCCGTCGACTTCCTCGACCCCGCGTGCGACCAGCCGCGCGAGCTGCGCGACCTTGCCAGTCCGGCTGTAGTAGAGAACAAGGATTTCGGTCATGGAAAAAGTCCGCTCGGCGGGCATGTCGGGTGCGCGTCGTCCAGGGAAGGAAAGCAACCCGGTGACTACGCGACGTAGTGGTTCACCGCACCTGTCGGCTGGGTTAGGCTCACTCCATGATGCCCCGACTCGCGAAGTTTGCCAGAAGCCGCTACGACCGCGAGCGGGTGTCCACGTTCCTCGAATTCACCTGGGATCGCTTCCTCGAAGACCGCTGCATGCAGACGGCCGGCGCGTTGTCGTTCACCTCGGTGTTCGCGCTCGTGCCTCTCACCGCGGCGATTCTCGGCATTCTCGCGGCGTTTCCAGGCTTCGCGGGCTGGCGCGACCAGATCACGCAATGGGTCTTCGACAATTTCGTGCCGGCGGCCGGCGGCACGGTTCAAGGGTACATCACCCAGTTCGCCGACAACGCGAGCAAGGCGACTGCGGTCGGTATCCTGGTTCTTTTGTTCAGCTCGATTTCGCTGATGACCAGCATCGAGGATGCATTCAACCGCATCTGGCGTGTGCAGGTCATGCGCCGCGCAAGTGCGCGCTTCCTCGTCTACTGGACTGCGCTCACGCTCGGTCCGTTGCTGGTGGTTGCGGCACTGGCGATCAGTTCCTACGCGCTTGCACTGCCGTTCATCGACGTCGCCGACGCGCAGCTGTCCATCAAGGCGCGCGTGCTGTCGGTGCTGCCATTCCTCATCGTGTGGAGCACGCTGGTGGCCGCGTATGCGGTGATCCCCAATCGCACCGTGCAGATGCGCCACGCACTGATCGGCGCGCTGATCGGCGCGGTGCTGTTCGAGGCGGCAAAGCGCGGATTCGCGCTGTACGCCACCAATTACGCGAGCTACCAGGCGGTGTACGGTGCGCTGGCGATGGTGCCGATCTTCATTTTCTGGATCTACCTGTCGTGGGCGATCGTGTTGTTTGGTGCATCGATCACCGCGTCGCTGAGCGCGTTCGACTATCGCCCTGCGTCGATGCGCCTGCCGCGTGGACAGGAATTCGCGGGCCTGCTGCGGGTGCTCGCGCACTTCGTTGCCGCACAACGACAGGGGCTCGGCCTGCGCAGCGAATCACTGCGTGCAGCAGAACCGTTTCTCACCGATGATCTCCTGCAACGCTACCTCGGCGACCTGCATCGCGTTGGACTGATCCAGCGTGGCGAACTGGGCGAGTGGATGGTGGTGCGCGATCTTGCCACCACCGATCTGCTGGAAATCTACGAAGAGGGCGCGTACCGGCTGCCACTCGATCTCCACGCCATCGAGGGCGGGATGGCGCAGCCGGGATCGGCCTTGCTGGAGCAACTCGGCGATCAGGTACGCACGTCGCTCGACATCCGGTTGGCCGAGCTGTTTCCGCCCGATGTACCATCGACGGCCGCAGTCGCTCCCGACGCGCCCACTTCCGATTCAATGGAGCTTCCATGAAATGCATCCGCTTTTCTGCGCCCGTCGCCATCGCGGTGCTGCTGGCGTGCGCACCGGTTGCTGACGCGAAGGACGTAAAGCAACCGAAACTGGTCGTGAAGACACTCGACGGCAAGACGTTCGATCTGGCGGCTGAACGTGGGCACTGGGTGGTCGTGAATTTCTGGGCAACGTGGTGTGGGCCGTGCATCAAGGAGATGCCGGACATTTCCGAATTTGTCGGTGCTCATAAGGACGTCGTCGCGATCGGACTCGCGTTCGAGGACACCGACAAGGCCGAGGTCGATGCGTTTGCGATGTCGCATCCGGTCGCCTATCCGCTGGCCCAGGTCGACGTATACAAGCCGCCCGCAGATTTCGACGCACCCCGCGGGTTGCCGACGACGTATCTGATCGGACCGGACGGCAATGTTTCAAAGAAGTTCACCGGGCCGATCACCCGCGCCGATCTCGAGTCCGCGCTCGCGGCCGGGTCCAAGAAGTAGCAAGCGGATGCCGAGCCTGCGGTTCCTCGTGGCCGGTCGGGTCCAGGGCGTGTTCTTTCGAGCGTCGACTGCGCAGCGGGCACGCGCGCTTGGCGTCACCGGCGTTGCCCGGAATCTCGACGATGGTCGCGTCGAAGTGGTCGCCAGTGGCGATGTCGACGCACTCGCTGCATTGCATGCGTGGCTGAAGCAAGGCCCGCCCGCTGCGCGTGTCGACGCCGTCGAACGGCTGGACATTGCCGCGCAGGATCACACCGATTTTTCGACGCGCTGACGATGCGTCCACCGCGCAAGCTTCCGTCGCGCTCTTCGGCGTCTCTGCCGGGTATGCGTCGGCATGGACTGGCACGCGTGCTCTCCAAGCTCGGCATCGCATCGCGCACACAGGCAGCCGAGTGGATCCGCGCCGGACGCGTCGCGGTCGATGGCCAGGTTGTGCGCGACGCGGAGTGTCCGACGGATCCGGAGCGCGCGCGCTTGTCGATCGACGGCATTGCGGTTGGCGCGCGCGAGCGTCTCTATCTCATGCTCAACAAGCCGCGCGGTTACGTGACCACCGCATCGGACGAGCGCGGTCGCGATACCGTGTATGCACTCCTTGCCGAATCAGGCCTGCCATGGATCGCGCCGGTCGGACGCCTCGACAAGGCAAGTGAAGGCGTGCTGTTGTTGACCAACGACAGCGAATGGGCGGCGCGCATCACCGCGCCGCACTCAGCCATCGACAAGACCTACCACGTGCGGATCGATCGGTTGCCGGATGCAGCTGTTCTGGCAGCGCTGGTGCATGGCGTCGAGGTCGATGGAGAAACCCTTGCGGTGAAGCAGGTGGGTGAACTGCGACGCGGTGAGAAGAATGCGTGGCTGGAGATCGTGCTCGATGAAGGTCGCAACCGGCAGATCCGCCGAGTCCTCGGCGCGTTCGACATTGCGGTGTTGCGGCTGGTCCGGGTCGGGGTTGGGGGCATCGAACTTGGTGAACTCGCCAAGGGCTGCTGGCGCCACCTCAGCGCGGCGGAGGTTGCGTCACTCGCCGAACCTTCGACGACTGTTCCCGCGTTCTCGTCCTGCTGAAAGCCGCGGGACAACG
>NZ_JBDSWZ010000307.1:0-12672 GCF_039926425.1 Dokdonella sp. | reverse complement strand
TGCGGCATGACCGCGCGCCGCTGGATTCCTGCGCGCACCGGTAACGGTGCGCGTTTTTTTGAACCGGAAACTGACGTCCATTGCGATGACCAAGTCGGAGTTGATCGAGGCGCTCGCGCTGCGGCAGAAACACCTCGCCGCAAACGATGTCGAACTCGCCGTCAAGAGCGTTCTCGAGCAGATGAGTCTTTCGCTGTCGACCGGCGAACGGATAGAGATTCGCGGTTTCGGCAGCTTTTCGCTGCACTATCGTCCGCCGCGCATGGGACGCAATCCGAAGACCGGCGAGTCTGTCGCGCTTCCGGGCAAGCACGTTCCGCATTTCAAGCCGGGCAAGGAATTGCGCGAACGGGTCAACGAGAAGGCCGAGCGGCCAGCGTTGGCTGAAAGCATGCCGGAGCTCGCCTGACGCCACGGCTTCAGGATCGATCAGGACCGGCACGATCGGGAAATCACTCCGTGGGTCTTTCGGGCTCCCGTGACCACGTGCAATGGAGACCGCGACGCTTCCGAGTCGGCGAAGTCAGTCGTCGACCGCTTATCATGCGCACATCCGGCCATGCTCTCCGCCCATGCGCTTCGCTTCCATCCTGATGATCCTGACGGTCGTTGCCGGCGGCGCCTTGTTCGGCGCGCTCAACGATGCGCGCGTTGTCGTTGATTTCCAGTTCTGGCAGTGGGAGGTTCCGATCGGGGCCGCATTGCTGGTGGCACTGTCGATCGGCTGGCTGCTCGGCGGTATCGTGGCATGGGTCGGAGAGAGTCGCCGGTTGCGGCGTGACCTGCGTGGGGCACGGGCGAATATCCGTGCACTGGAGACCTCAGGCGTGACAGGCGGCCGAGGTGCTGACGGATGAACGAACTCGCCTTCCTCTTCCTGCTGCTGCCCATCGCTGCGTTTTCGGGCTGGGTACTTGGCCGACGCAAAAGCGAGCGACGATCCGGCGCACGGGTGAGCGAGCTGTCGACCAGCTATTTTCGCGGTCTCAATTATCTGTTGAACGAGCAGCAGGACAAGGCGATCGAGGTCTTCCTGAAGTTGGCGGACATCAATCGCGACACGGTCGAGACGCATCTGGCGCTTGGCAATCTTTTCCGTCGTCGGGGCGAAGTCGATCGCGCGATCCGCGTTCACCAGCATCTGATCGCCCGTCCGAACCTGAGCCAGGAAGAAAAGACGGTCGCGCTGCTCGAGCTCGGCGAGGATTACATGCGCGCCGGACTGCTTGATCGCGCCGAGACACTGTTCACCGATCTGGTCGCGATGGATGCGCTTGCCCCGTCCGCACTCAAGCATCTGATCGGCATCTACCAGCACGAACGCGACTGGGCCAAGGCGATCGAGAACGCACAGCGCCTGCAGCAGGCGACGGGGGAATCGCAGGGCGCATTGATTGCGCAATTCCACTGCGAGCTGGCGGAACTGGCACGCAGCCAGGGCGCGCGCGAGGACGCGCGCGAGCACATCGGCAATGCGTTCGCTGCGCAGCGCGACTGCGTTCGCGCGAGCATGATCGAAGGCCATATCGAATCGGCGGCAGGCGATCTGAAAGCCGCCATCGGCGCGTTCGAGCGTGTCGCGACGCAGGACGTCGACTATGTCCCCGAAATCCTCTCGCCGTTGCTCGACTGCTACGCGCGAGCGCAGCAGATGCAGCGCGCGGAGGACTTCCTTCTCGACATCACCGAACGCTATCAGGGCGTGTCTCCCGTCCTCGCACTCGCCAAGGTCTACGCGCAAACCCGCGGTGAGGAAGCTGCGGTGAAATTCCTCAACCGGATCCTGCGCGAGAGGCCTTCGGTACGTGCGCTGATGGCAATGATCGACGTGAACCTGCACACGGCGAGCGGGGAGGCGCGCGAGAATTTCCTGATCCTGCGGGAACTCACCCGCAAGCTGGTCGAAGGAAAGGCCATGTATCGCTGCAATCAGTGCGGCTTCGGTGCAAAAGCGCATCACTGGCAATGTCCCAGCTGCAAGAGCTGGGGTTCGGTGCGGCCGATCCATGGCGTCGTCGGCGAATAGCATCGACATCGCGACCTCGTCGTCGCTCGGCTGGCTGGCCGTCAGCGCGTGCGCTTTCGTGATATCGGCGATCTGCACGAACCTCGGCATCGCTTACGCCCATCGTCGTGGGCTGCTTGACGCACCCGGGCAGAGGCGATCCCACCAGATTCCGACGCCTCGTGGTGGCGGAATCGGCATTGTCGCCGGCATGCTGGTCGTGGTCGCGTTCGCCGCTGCAGTGGTGACCGGGGCGATCCGGCCACTGGCTCTCGGTGTTGGCGCAGCGGTGGTCCTCGTGGCCGCCGTCGGGTGGATCGACGATCACGGAGGGTTGTCGGCGCGGACCCGATTTGCGGCGCACTGCATCGCTGCTGTCATTGTGTTCACGGCGATCGCGGCAGTCCTCGGATTGCTTGGCGATGAATCCCGTGGCGCACAGCGGCTCCTGTTTTCGCTGGCCACGCTGGTCCCGGCCATCGCGATCGTCTGGTCCATCAACCTGCACAATTTCATGGATGGCATCGATGGATTGCTCGGTTGGCAGGCCGTGTTCGTTCTTGCTGCACTGGGATTGCTCTGCGCGCGTGCGGGACACCCGGGGCAAGCAGGCTGCATCCTGGCACTGGCTGCGTCCGTTGCTGGCTTCCTTCCGTTCAACTTTCCGCACGCGCGCATTTTCATGGGTGATGTGGGGAGCGGCGTCGTCGGTCTGATGATCGCGATCGTCGTGTTGTGGCAGATGACGACTCCCGGAATCGCGGTTGCAAGCGGAGTCGCGCTCTGTTCCGCATTCGTCACGGATGCCACCTGCACCCTGCTGTCGCGGATGTGGCAGCGTCGCCATTGGTACAATGCCCACCGCGAACACCTGTACCAATGGCTGGTGCGTCGTGGCTATTCGCACCCGAAGGTGGTTGCGATGTACATGGGCTGGAATCTCCTGATCGTTCTCCCTGTCGTTGCCTGGATGAATCGCATGGCGCCCGCGACCGTGTCCACCGCAAACACAACGGCACAAGGGCTGGCAGCCGCAGGAAGCGTCTACGCGATTGGCTTCGTGGTGTGGTTCACAGCAAAACGTGCATGCCTGCGCGGTCTCCGCCGGGAGGGCCGCCGTGCATCCACGTAAGCTGATGGCAGGCATCCATCCACGCCTCGCGGTCGTCGCGCACGACATGTTCATGGTGTGGTTGGCGTGGACCACTGTGAGCATGATGCGCTGGTCGTTTGAGCCGATCCCGACGCCGCTCGCTCTGTTCGACAACGAAGTGGCGCTGGTGCTCGCTGCCCAGGGCCTGATTTTCTGGTGGACGGGTCTGTACCGCGGGCTCTGGCGGTTCGCGAGCATGCCCGACATCTGGAACATCTTTCGCGCCTGTCTGTTTGGTGCGTTAGCGATCGCAATCACGTTGTTTCTCTATAACCGCCTGGTGACCGTCCCGCGGACGGTGCTTGCGATCTACCCGCTGGTGCTGTCGATTCTGCTGGGTGGTCCGCGCCTGCTGTATCGCTACTGGAAAGACAGCCGACTCGATTTCACGGCGCGCGCTCCCAGCACGCGTGTGCTGGTGCTCGGCGCCGGCAAGGCTGGCGATGCACTGGTGCGCGACTTGCGCCGCGAGAACCGCTATGCGCCTGTTGGATTCCTCGACGACAACGCACAACTGCGCGGCTCGCGTTTGCACGGCATACCGGTGCTCGGAACGCTCGATCAGCTGCCGCAACTCGCGCGCGAAACCGCAGCCGAAATGCTCGTGATCGCGATGCCCGCAGCCAACAAGGCGCAGATGCGTCGCGCCGTCGATCTGTGCGAGTCATGCGATCTTCCGTTCCGCACCGTTCCGCGTCTCGAGGACGTCGTCGCCGGACGATCCAGCTTCAACGAGCTCAAGGAAGTGGCGATCGAGGACCTCCTTGGCCGGGAACAGGTGCAACTGGACTGGACCGCGATCCGCACCCGACTCGCGGGCAAGCGCGTGTTGGTCACGGGCGGCGGTGGATCGATCGGCTCCGAGCTGTGTCGACAGATCGCGCGTCTCGGCGCCGAGTCACTCACCGTGCTGGAGCTGTCGGAATTCAATCTGTACACCATCGAGCAGGAATTGCGCCGCGACTATCCGGACCTGCTGTTCAACGCGTGGCTTGGCGACTGCGGCGACGCAATGACGTGCGAGCGAATGTTCGCGAGCGCGCATCCTGAAGTCGTCTTCCACGCGGCCGCCTACAAGCACGTGCCGCTGCTGCAAGGCCAGGTGCGCGAAGCATTTCGCAACAACGTGCTCGGGACGCGCGTAGTGGCTGAGGCGGCCGATCGGCACGGAGCCGAGAGCTTCGTGCTCATTTCAACCGACAAGGCAGTGAATCCGACCAGTGTGATGGGCGCGTGCAAGCGGGTCGCCGAGATTTTCTGCCAGAATTTCGCGAAGCAGTCGCGCGTGCGCCTCATCACGGTTCGTTTCGGCAACGTGCTCGACTCGGCCGGTTCCGTCGTGCCGCGATTCCGCGAACAGATTCGCGCTGGCGGCCCCGTCACCGTCACGCATCCGGAAATCACGCGTTACTTCATGACCATCCCCGAAGCGTGCCAGCTGATCCTGCAGGCGTCCGTGCTGGGGCAGGGCGGCGAAATCTTTGCACTCGACATGGGCGAGCCTGTGAGGATCCGCGATCTTGCCGAGCAGATGATCCGCCTCGCAGGCAAGCATGAAAGTGGTGCGATTTCGATCGTCTACACCGGCTTGCGGCCCGGCGAAAAACTGTTTGAAGAGCTTTTCCACTCGCAGGAAGACTACAGCGACACGGCAAACGCGAAGATCTTTCTGGCCCAGCCGAGGACGATGGCGTGGCATTCGCTGACGTCCCAGTTGCGCCACGGCGAGGCCGCCGTGCGGGACTTCGACGAACCCGCGTTGCAGCGGATCCTCGACCAGTTGCTGCCGGAATTCGAGAGCGGAACCCCTGCGAAAGGCGTCGTTGCCGCGCTCGGTGCGCGTCAGTGAACATGTCGGGAAACAACGAGGAATCTTCCATGAGCAAACGTATGCGCAAAGTCGTTTTCCCGGTCGCCGGACTCGGCACGCGTTTTCTTCCGGCGACCAAGGTCGTTGCGAAGGAAATGCTGCCGGTGCTTGATCGTCCGTTGATCCAGTACGCGGTCGATGAAGCGGTCGACGCGGGCGCCGACACTCTGATCTTCGTGACGAACCGCTACAAGCACGCGATTTCCGACTACTTCGACAAGGCGTACGAGCTCGAAGCGAAGCTGGCGCAGTCGGGCAAGCATGAACTTCTCGCGCTGGTGCAGGGAACGCTGCCCAAACATGTGCGGTGCGTGTTCGTCACGCAGCCTGAGGCGCTGGGTCTCGGGCATGCCGTGTTGTGCGCGAAGCCTGTCGTCGGTGACGAGCCATTTGGCGTCATCCTGCCGGACGACCTGATCTGGAATGGCGCCGCCTCCGCGGGTCGCGCCGGCGCACTGCGCCAGATGGCGGAACTTGCGGCGGCACAGGACGCGGGAGTGATTGCAGTCGAGGAAGTCCCGCGCGACCAGACCGATCGCTACGGCATCGTGGATGCGACACCGCTCTCCGACCGGGCTGCGCGAATCAATCTCGTCGTCGAAAAGCCCAAGCCGGATGTAGCGCCTTCCAATCTCGCGATTGTGGGTCGCTACGTACTCCCAGGTCGAATCTTCGACCTGCTCGAGAAAACGACGCCAGGCGCGGGCGGCGAAATCCAGCTGACCGATGCGATTGAAACGCTGTTGTCGAGTCAGTCGGTGCTGGCGTATCGATTCGAAGGCACGCGATTCGATTGCGGCAACAAGCTCGGACTGGTGAAAGCGACACTGCATATGGCGCTGGAAGATCCGGCGCTCGCACCATCGGTGCGCGAATGGATGTCGAAAATCTGATCGTTCGGATTCGTCCTGCAAGTGACCGAGCCTACCGACCTCAGCTGGATCCTCAATCACCTCGGCGAGGAGCGCGCGCGTCATCACGGAGCGGTGTCTCCGCCGATCGTGCAGTCGTCGATTTTCGCGTTTCCGACGGTCGCCGCGATGCGCGAAGGGTTCGGCGACGAGTTCGGCCTGCACATGTATACGCGCGGGAACAATCCGACCGTGGAGATCCTGCGACGCAAGATCGCCGCACTGGAGGGGTCGGAAGATTGTCTGATGTTCGGGAGTGGCGCTGCGGCGATGTCGGCCGCAGTGATCGCAAGCGTGTCGGCAGGCGACCACGTGGTGTGCGTCGCAAAGCCGTACAGCTGGACGCGCGCCGTGCTGCGCGATCTGCTCGGTCGGTTCGGGGTCGCCACGACGTTCGTCGACGGAACGGTGAGCGGGAATTTTGAATCGGCGTTGACGGCCAGCACGCGGCTGATCGTGCTGGAGACGCCCAATTCGATGACGTTCGAACAGCAGGACATTGCCGCGGTTGCCGCGATTGCGAAGGCGCACGGTGTGCGCACGCTGTGTGACAACAGCCATGCGACGCCGTTGAACCAGTCGCCCATTGCACTCGGCATCGATCTGGTTGCGCACTCCGCGACCAAATATCTCAACGGTCACAGCGACGTGGTGGCCGGCGCACTGTGCGGCAGCGAGGCATTGCTGCGAGAGGTCTTTCGCGGACCGTACATGACGCTGGGTGCGATCCTGTCGCCGCACGATGCATGGCTTCTCTTGCGCGGCATGCGTACGTTGCAGGTACGAATGGAGCGCATCGCCGCAACCACGGTGAAAGTACTGCAATTCCTGCAGGCGCAGCCGAAGATCCGGCGTGTCCACTTCCCGCAAGCAGACGGCAACGCACGGCTGGGCTTGGGTGCCGAACAACTTCGCGGCGCAAGCGGCCTGGTGACGATCGAGCTCGACGTCGTCGACGTCGCTGCAATCGAACGCTTCTGCGATGCGCTCACGCGATTCCTGATGACGGTGTCGTGGGGCGGTTTCGAGTCGCTGGCATTCCCGGTGTGCGCCGTGTTTCCGCAAGACACCCCACTGCTGTCGCCAAACGGTACCGCACTCAGCCTCGTGCGATTGTCCATCGGCCTTGAGGATGCCGATGTCCTGATCGCCGATCTCGCGCGTGCACTGGCGCAAATCTGACTGCGAAGCGCGAGCGATTCAGCGGATCGACCCGAACAATTGCCAACTGACCATCCCTGCGGCAATGGCAATCAGCGTGAGGACCAACGCCGTGATGTTGAGCCATTGGCCGATGCGCAGCGCGTCGGCGCCGCGGCGCACCGGTGTATCGCGCACAACGCGCACGCCGTCGAGCGGCCAGCGCTGCTGCTGGCGGATGCGCGTTGCCAGACGCGCGACGTAACCACCCAGCAGCAAGAGGCACAGACCGCTCCCCAGCAGGGCATAGGCGGCGCCACGATGCAGTCCAGTGACAATCATCGCTGTCGGCGTCGCCGCGACCCAGGCAGCCAGCCGCCACTTGAACACGACGACGAGTCCGAGCGCCGCGAGCACGCCGAGGATGAGCGCAATGCTTGTCGTGCGCCGCATCTGCGGGTCGGCGCGCTGGATTTCGTCCGCCATGCCACCCCTCCTCGAAGCCAGCCGCACTATAGCGAAGGCAATTGGCTCGTCGCGCACCGCCTGTCGCCGAAACGCCGCGTCGGTCGCGACTGCTATCCTGCGCCGATGAAATCAATATTGGTGTGGACACTGTTCATTCTGCTGTCGTCGGCCTGCACGACGATGCAGCATCTCGCTCCGCGGCAAGCCGGCGCCGGAGCCGCGGTGGATGCGATGCCCCTTGCCGGCGACTTCGACAATCACGAGCAGGTCGTATCGGTCGGTGGTGCATCCACCTCCCTCGCTCCGCCGCACGTCGTGTTCACGCTGCAGTCGACGTTGAAAGCCGACTGGTCGATCTGGCATGTCCGTTACGATGCGACCCCGCAACTCGAAGCCACGTGGGCCGTGCGGCGATCGGCATCGGGCAATCAAGGCGTGTCCCTGACCGTCTATCGGCCGCTGGTCGATGCCCCGGCCCCGGCGTCCACCTTCGATGAGAAACAGTGGGCGCCTCTGGACGCCTGTGCCATGCACGGCAGCGCCAGTGCACGCGGGATCCGCGTTGCGGCGGATGCAGCGGCCTGTGCCGCGATCGTCCCCGGCATTGGAGCCTCTGCTTCACTGTTGCCCATTGCGGTGGAACGCGAAGGTGAGTGGTTGCATGTTCGGCTTTACGCCGACCAGGCGCGCGGAGCAGACGCACGCGAAGACGCGCGCAAGATCGAAACGTATGCAGGTTGGGCGGCCATCAATGGCGGCGGCCCCAAGGGTGGGGGCAGCGGCGACGACTGGCACATGAACCGCACCGTGCGTCTCGGCAGCGAAGGCAGTCGTGTCGCCTTGACGTGGCGGGACGGCAAGCCCTCGGGCTATTCGCTGGGTCTGGAGCGGATGACCTATCGCGAGGGCAATGTCCCCGTCCTCAAACTTTCTGTCATCGATGATACAAACGGCGCGGCCATCTCGTATGCGTGGGCGAATCCGCAAGCCACACGCATCGGAATCAATCTCGGATGGGTGCAGATCGGGGTCGAGCGCGTTGCCGAGGACGGCGAACCACGCTGATCCCCGCTGTCGACCATCGACTGTCGACGCTTGCCGCACTCCGCTCGATCAAAGGGCTTCGAAAATCCCTGCAGCGCCCATCCCTGTGCCGATGCACATCGTCACCATGCCGTAGCGCTGTTTGCGGCGACGCAGTCCATGAATCAGCGTCGCTGCGCGGATCGCTCCCGTGGCGCCCAGCGGATGGCCAAGCGCGATGGCTCCTCCGAGGGGATTGACCTTGTCCGGATCGAGGCCGATTTCACGGATCACCGCCAGCGACTGCGCCGCAAACGCCTCGTTGAGTTCGATCCAGTCGAGTTGATCCTTCGTCAGTCCCGCCTGTTCGAGCACTTTCGGAATGGCAGCGATCGGCCCGATGCCCATGATCTGCGGCGGAACGCCGGCAACGGCAAAGCCGACGAATCGTGCCAGAGGTGTCAGGCCATAGGATTTCACCGCACGTTCGCTGGCCAGCAGCAAAGCGCCGGCCCCATCCGACATCTGCGACGAGTTTCCCGCGGTGACGCTTCCGCCCATGCGGAACACCGGTTTCAGCTTTGCCAGACCTTCAAGACTCGAATCCTGTCGCGGGCCTTCGTCAACGGAAATGACGCGGGAATCGTCGCGAATGGTGCGGGTTGAAAGGTCAGGGTAGTGGTCGGCCAGCGTGAAGGGGGCGATCTCGTCGGCGAATTCGCCCGCGGCAATCGCGGCGAGCGCTTTCCGGTGCGAGGAGAGGGCAAACGCGTCCTGGTCGGCACGACTGACGTTCCACTGGTCGGCCACTTTCTCCGCCGTGATGCCCATGCCATAGGCGATGGCGACATTGTCGTCAGAGAATGCGGCCGGGTTCATCGCGATCTTGTTGCCCATCATTGGCACCATGCTCATCGATTCAGTGCCGCCGGCCAGCATGAGATCCGCCTCACCCATCCGGATCCGGTCCGCGGCCATCGCGATCGCCTGCACGCCCGACGAACAGAACCGGTTGATGGTGACGCCCGGAACGACATCAGGAAGACCGGCGAGCAAAACGCCGATGCGCGCGATGTTCATTCCTTGCTCGGCTTCCGGCATGGCGCAACCAATGATTGCGTCGCCGATGTGTGCCGGATTGATACCCGGCGCCTTCGCGATCGCCGCGCGGATGACATGCGCCAGCAGGTCGTCCGGGCGCGTATTGCGGAACACGCCGCGGGGCGCCTTGCCAACAGGCGTGCGAACGGCGGAGACGATGTAGGCATCCTGGATGTGACGGGTCATTGCTTTCTCCGGAAGCCGGGGATCGGGATTCGGGAATGGGTCGTTTTCGAACCGGGCGGATCCGCCCGGTTCGACGCAACCCGTTCCGAAAAAATCCCCGGTGATGTCTTGATTGCCATGGATGAATCCGAATGCCGAACGCGGGATATCAGTTCCGGAGCGGCTTGCCGGTCGTCAACGTGTGCTGGATGCGTTGCTGGGTGTCGGGCATCTGCGCCAGTTCGAGAAAATGCCGGCGTTCGAGGTCGAGCAGCCACTGCTCGTCGACACGGGATCCGCTTTCGATTCCGCCGCCGCACAATGCATCGCCGATGCGCGACGCGATTTCGTCGTCGTGCCGCGAGATGAAGCGGCCTTCGAGCATGTTCACAAGCATCATCTTGAGCGTTGCCGTTCCGGTCTCGCCGGCGACGACAATGTCGCTGCCAGGCAGCGGTGGACGGTAGCCAGACTCTGCGAGCGACGACGCCACCGCCTTCGCGACGTACAGCAGTTCAAATGCGTTGAAGACGACGACGTCGTTCTCGCGCAACAAACCCATCTGCTTTGCTTCGAGTGCGCTGCCCGACAGCTTCGCCATCGCGACAGGCTCGAACATGCGCTTGATGTCGGGGAACGGATCAGCGTCGACAGCACGATATGCCGCCCGCACCGCGATCTCCTTCAGTCCACCACCCGCGGGCAGCAGGCCGACGCCGGCTTCGACCAGGCCGATGTAACTCTCGAGAGCCGCGACGGTGCGCGCAGTGTGCATCTGGAATTCGCACCCGCCACCGAGCGCGAGACCTCTAACTGCGGCGACGACGGGCACCAGCGCATACTTGATCCGCATGCTCGTTCGCTGGAAGTTCGCGATCATCGACTCCAGCGCATCGATCTTTCCCGCCTGCACGAGTCCAAGCATGCCCTTCAGATCGGCGCCCGCAGAAAACTGATCGCCCGACTGCCAGATCACGACCGCCTTGAGGTTCTTTTCGGCAAAGTCGATGGCCTGCTGCACTCCGTCGAGCACGGCGTCGTTGACCGTGTTCATCTTGGTCTTGAACGACACGATGCCAACGCCATCGTCGCCAAGCGACCACAAACGCACGCCTTCGTTTTCCCAAAGGGTCGTTCCTGTGTCGAAATGCTCGCCGATCAACGCATCGGGGAAGAGCTGTCTGCGATACACCGGATGATTCGATCGCGGCTCGTTTTTCCCCGAGTGTGGCGAGTACGAACCGGACGCGTGATGCACGCCGTCGACACCAGACACCCACTCCGGCAACGGAGCGGCGCTCATCGCCTTGCCGGCTGCGATGTCCTCGGCGATCCATGTCGCAATGTCGGTCCAACCGGCTGCCTGCCAAGTTTCGAATGGCCCCAGTTTCCAGCCGTAACCCCAACGGATTGCCAGATCCACCTCGCGTGCGGTTTCGGCAATGTCCGCCAGGTGGAAGGCCGTGTAGTGGAACAGATCGCGGAACACGGCCCACAGGAATTGCGCCTGCGGATGCGTCGATGCACGCAGCGCGGCAAATTTCTCGGCTGGATTCCGGTTGGCGAGGATCTTCGCGACGTCATCGGCTGGCTTGGCGCCAGCCAAAACATAGTCCTGCTTCGCCAGATCGAGCACGACGATGTCCTTGCCCGACTTGGTGTAGATCCCGGCACCCGATTTCTGCCCCAGTGCACCCTTCGCGATCAACGCGGAAAGCCAGGCCGGAGACTGGAAGTGTGGATGCCACGGATCGTCGGGCAACGTGTCGGCCATTGTCTTGATGACATGGGCCATCGTGTCCAGTCCGACCACGTCCGCTGTGCGATATGTTGCGCTCTTCGGTCGTCCGATGGCCGGACCTGTCAGTGCATCGACGAGATCGAACGCAAGGCCGAACGCAGCCGTGTGGTGCATCGTTGCCAGGATCGAGAACACGCCGATGCGGTTGCCGATGAAATTCGGAGTGTCCTTCGCGTGGACGACACCCTTGCCGAGCGTTGTCGTCAGGAACGTCTCGAGCCCTGCGAGGACGTCGCCATCGGTCTGGCTGTCCGGAATCAGCTCGACCAGATGCATGTAGCGGGGCGGGTTGAAGAAGTGGATGCCGCTGAAGCGAGGTCGCAACGTGGCCGGCAACGCTTCGGCAAGCGACTGGATGGAGAGGCCGGACGTGTTGCTCGCAACGACTACGGAGTCCGAGAGGTACGGCGCAATCTTCCGGTAGAGCTCAACTTTCCAGTCGAGGCGCTCGGCGATGGCTTCGATGATCAGGTCACAGCTGCGCAGGGCTTCCAGATCCTCGTCGTAGTTCGCAGCACGGATTCCTGCGATCTTCGTTTTCTCTGCAAGCGGCGCTGGCGAAAGCTTTGTCAGGTTCTGGATCGCTTTCACCGCGATGCCGTTCTTGTCCCCGTCCTTTGCCGGCAGATCGAACAAGAGGGTTTCGACGTCGGCGTTGGCCAGGTGTGCAGCGATTTGCGCGCCCATGACGCCGGCTCCAAGCACGGCGGCCCTGCGGATACGAAGCGGAACTGTGGTCATTCAAACCTCACGGGATATCGGGGTGGAGCGAGGCCGTCTGGACCGCTCGCTGGCTGTCGTAAACAAGATCGGATGCAGGGAATCAATCGGCTCGCAGGCCCGCCGCCGCGAATCGCACGAGGTGTCGCGCGCTCTGTTCGCGATGACTTTGTTCGCTGACGTCGTTTTTTCGTTTGATCATTCCGAAATCGGCCATTGCATAGGTCAGGGCTCCGGCGACGATATCCAGTCGCCAATACAGTTCCTCTTTCCCCAGATGCGGCAGAAGAGCGGAAAACGCACTCGCGAACTCTC
>NZ_JBDSWZ010000306.1:0-12956 GCF_039926425.1 Dokdonella sp. | reverse complement strand
CGCGCCGCGCACGAGCGCGGCGCCGCCGATCGCGCGGTGCAGGCGCTCGACGACATTGGTCCGGGTGGGACGCGTGCGGCGGACGCCATGCGTGCGCGCATCCTCGTTGAAGAGGGGCGCGACGCGGAAGCGCTGGCGTTGCTGAAGTCGAAATCGGCGGCAAACGGCTTGTCGCTGCGCGGTTCGCATCTGCTGATCGACAGCGCACTGGCGACCGGCGACACGCAGGCCGCACTCGACGAACTGCCGGTGCTCGCGCGCAGCCAGTCGCTGACTCCGGATGCGCAGGCGGCGCTCGAGGCGCGCGTTCTTGCTGCCGCGATGTCGGCGGCGCCGGACGCGGTGCGTCTCAATGCGCTGTGGAGCGCGGCCAGCCGCGCCCATCGTCGCCGTGTCGACCTCGTCGCAGCCTTTGCTCGACGCTCGGCAACTCTGGGCCAGACCCTTGCAGCCATGGACGAGATCGAATCGGGTCAGCGGCGCGACTGGAGCGATGATCTCGCGACGGTCTATGGCGAACTCGGATCGGCGGAACTGCCGGCCCGGATCCAGAAAGCCGAAGGATGGCTGACGATCGCGCCAAACAGTGCTCCGCTGCTGCTCACGATCGGACGTCTGTACGCCCAGCAGTCGCAGTGGGGAAAAGCCGAGGAAGCGCTCGAACGCGGGCTTGGCTTGGCCCAGTCGCCGCAAGGTTGGGAATGGCTGGGCGAATGCCGAAAGGGCGAGGGAGATCTCGCCGGAGCCACGACCTGCTACGCCAACGCGTTGCACCTCGCGCGCGGCGAATCGACGATGCCCCTTGGCGCGCGCCAGCTGCGTGGCCCACTGGACACGCGGCCGATCGCGTTCGAAGAGCGCAGCGAGCATGGCGTGCCGAGATTGCCGGGCGCGAAGTAGCGCCTTGCTCGCTATCGGGCGACCTCCTTGCTGACTTCAGGCGGCGCCCCGCTTCGCCGTTTGGATATCTTCCCCCGCTGCGCGCGGACGGAATCGCGATGGCGGATTTTGTGGGAGCGGCTTCAGCCGCGATGCTTTTTTTTTGTTGCACGATCACGAGCATCGCGGCTGAATCCGCTCCCACCAAGCTCCCGAGCGCACTGACAGAGGATGCGCTGTGTGAGGCAGGTCTCCTGTGCGGCTCAGCGACGCGCGCGATCGATCCCGCTCACGTTGCCGTGTTCGAGTTGCACGACACGCACGAAGACGTCGTCGCTGTCATCGTAAATCCATTCCTCGCGGCGCTGGTCGATCCACTGTTCCACGCCACGAACGGGACGCCGAACGACCGTGTCGTTGCGGATGCGCCGTGATACGGGTTCGCCACAGCGGGCGACAAGCTCGCCGCTGCTGAGTCCGTCGAGCAGGCGAGGGCAGTTTTCTCCGAGCGCATCGAATCCGTAGCCCAGCGTCTCCTCGCGCAGCATGCGGCCGTCGCGAAACACGAACCGGCGCATCAACTGTCGCGGACCGAAGTTGTAGTACCAGACATCGAACTGCACGTCCGTTTGGCGTTCGATCGGCGTGCGGGCGCCGACGATCTCGACGTTGGTGTAGCGGTCGGTCCAGAACGGTTCGCCGCAGCGGTCGCGCACCTGGAAATCCTGGTCGCCTTCGCCGACCAGGCGGTTTCCGCAGCGCATCGCGTGCACGCCGGAGCTTGCGAGCAGGAGCAACAGGAATGGCACCGCCACCAATGGACGCATGAGGCCTCGCAATGCCGAAGACACGACTCACAGACAACGGAGCGGGGCCGCGGTTCCGCCGCCTTCGCTCGCGCCGAAGAATCGCACGGAAGCGGGCACGCGTTCCATCCTCGAGCCTCCATTC
Organism: Dokdonella sp.; assembly: GCF_039926425.1. Taxonomy (GTDB): domain Bacteria; phylum Pseudomonadota; class Gammaproteobacteria; order Xanthomonadales; family Rhodanobacteraceae; genus Dokdonella_A. Next base: position 11,126 of record NZ_JBDSWZ010000306.1, on the reverse strand, counting down.
CATCGCGTCCGGACGGTCTGTGCTGCCTTGCTATAGTCCCGATCCCATCCGTCGGAGCGTCGAATGAGTATCTGGAAGCAGGACACGGACCTCGACCGCATCAATGCGTGGAACCGCCATTCGCTGGTCGAGCATCTCGGCATGCACGTCGCGGAGATCGGCGACGATTTCATTCGCGGCACGATGCCGGTCGACGAGCGCACGCGCCAGCCGTTCGGCCTGTTGCACGGCGGCGCTTCCGTGGCGCTCGCCGAGTCGCTCGGCAGCGTTGCGGGAAACCTGTGCATCGAGCCGTCGGACATGGCGGTCGGCCTGGAGATCAACGCGAACCATGTGCGCGCGGCGACGAGCGGCGTGGTGACCGGCACCGCACGTCCCCAACATCTGGGTCGCACCACCCAGGTGTGGGAGATCCGCATCGAGGACGAGCAGGCTCGGCTCGTCTGCATCTCGCGCCTGACGCTTGCCGTGGTGCCGCGTCCGAAACCCAAACTGGCCGGATGAAAGCGCCGCGCGTGAACGGAGCGCCCTACGAGACGCTGTCGCCGGACGTTGTACTCGATGCGGTGGACGCCGCCGGTTTCGACAGCGATGGCCGCCTGCTCGCGCTCGCCAGCTACGAGAACCGCGTTTATCAGGTCGGAGTCGAGGACGGCACGCCGCTCGTCGCCAAGTTCTATCGTCCAGGTCGATGGAGCGATGCTGCGATCAACGAGGAGCACGCGTTCGCGCTGGAACTCGCCGAGGCCGAGCTGCCGATGGTCGCGCCTCTGGTCATCGACGGTGAAACCCTGTTGCGGCATGCGGGGTTTCGCTACGCGCTGTATCCGCGTCGCGGCGGGCGCGCGCCGGAACTCGAATCGGTCGACAACCTGCAGTGGATGGGGCGTCTGCTGGCGCGCATGCATGGCGTTGGTGCGCGTTCGCGCTTTCGCGAACGCGGCGCGATCGACACGGAGACCTTCATCCACGATGCCGCGAGGGCGGTCCTCGCGTCTGGCTTGTTGCCGGCCCGACTGGAAGACCCCTATCGGGTGCGGACTGCAGCGATTGCGTCGACGATCGACGCGATCTTCGCAGAGCGCGAGCCGATCTCGCGCATCCGCCTGCACGGCGATTGTCATGGCGGCAACGTGCTGTGGACGGATACTGGCCCGCACTTCGTCGACCTCGATGACGCCCGATCCGGACCCGCAGTGCAGGATCTGTGGATGCTCGCGCCGTCGCCGCGCGCACTCGACGCGCTGCTGGAAGGGTATGGCGAATTTCGCGATTTCGACCCGCGCGAACTCGGACTGATCGAACCGCTGCGCGTGATGCGCCAGGTCCACTGGGCCGGCTGGGTCGCCGCGCGCTGGCAGGACCCGGCGTTCCCGCGCGCATTCGCGCACGTCGGCGAGGCACGCTGGTGGGAGCAGCACCTCAATGATCTGATCGAGGCGCAGGCGTCCTTGCTGGACGACGACTGACCCATCGACGCGATGTCCGCGGCCACGCGGAGGAACGCATCGGATACCATGCAGGCCTTCGATGAATGACTCCGCCGAAACCCTCGTGCCCCCAACCGCCGATCGGTGGCGTCCGCTGCGCTACGCGATCCGTGCGCCGCTGCTGGTGCTGCTCGCGCTGGTGTCCGGTCCGCTCGCTCTTCTTGCGCTGAACCCGGTCGCTGCAAGCATCCGTGTGGGCGATGCGTCACTGGAAAAATTCATGATCCGCTGGTGGTCCGGCACATTGGTGCGCATCTTCGGATTTCGGATCCGCCGTTTTGGCCAGCCGTTGCCCGGTGCGGTGCTGTACGTCGCCAACCACGTCTCGTGGCTCGACATCCAGCTGATGCACAGCCAGCGGCCGGTGAGTTTCGTCGCGAAGAGCGAGATTGCCGGTTGGCCGTTCCTGGGCTGGCTGGCCGCGCGCGCCGGGACGATCTTCCACCGTCGAGGCAACACCGATTCCCTCGCCATCGTGATGGCGAGGGTGGTCGACACGCTGAAGTCCGGGGAGCCGGTCGGTGTATTTCCCGAAGGCGGCAGCGGGCACGGCGATCGCGTCGGTACGTTTCACGCACGCATCTTCCAGACGGCTCTGGATGCCGATGTGCCGGTTCAGCCGGTCGCGCTGCGCTACGGTCGCGACGGCCGCCAGGATCCCGGCGTTCCGTTCGGACGCAAGGAGAGCTTTTTCGGAAATCTGCTGCGCGTGCTTGGCGGACCCTCGCTCGATGCAGAGGTCCATTTCCTGGAGCCGGTCGCACCGACGCCCGATGCGCGGCGACGCATGGCGGAGGAAAGCCGCGCGCGCATCGTGCAGACGCTGGGTTATGGCGATTGACGAAATCGCCGCACGTCCGCTGAACGAACCGGGCACGACTGCAGGAATGCGGGGTTCGGATTTCAAGCCACCGCGGATCCTGCGCAATCCGCACGTTCAATCGGTGCTCGCATCGAGTGGGCTGCGGCGCTGGCTCGGCGGGCGTCGCCGCGCAGCGATCGAACGCGCCGCCACCGAGCACCTGCTCGACTGCGGCGACGGCGTGCGGCTGCAGGGTTTTCTCAACCGGCAACAGGTTCGTGGACAGGCGCGAGGCCTGATCGTTCTGCTGCACGGCTGGGAAGGCAGCGCGCGTTCTGCGTACCTGCTCAACACCGGCGCGCGCATGCTTGAGGAAGGCTTCGATGTCTTCCGGCTCAACTTTCGCGACCACGGCGACACGCACCACCTCAACCCGGAGCTGTTCCACTCGGGCCGTCTGGACGAAGTGGTCGGTGCGGTGTGTGCGATCCAGCGGGAATTCGCGCCGGCAGCGCTCGCAATTGCAGGGTTTTCGCTGGGCGGAAATTTCGCGTTGCGCATTGCGTTGCGTGCGCCAGATGCCGGCATTGCGCTGGCTTACGCACTGGCGGTGTGCCCGGTGATCAGTCCCGCCGCAGGACTGTTCGGCCTCGAAGCAGGTCCATGGCTCTACAAGACCTACTTCCTGCGCAAATGGCGCGGTTCGCTCCGGCGCAAGCGCGATCTGTTTCCCGAACGCGACTGGTTTTCCGCCGACGACATGGCAGGGAGCCTGCACCAGCTCACAAGTTCGCTGGTGCGCCGTCACACGGACTACGGATCGCTGGAGGATTATCTGGACGTCTATTCGATCGCGGGTGATCGGCTGAGCGGACTTCGTGTGCCCGCGACGATCCTCGCGGCAGCGGACGACCCGGTCATTCCAATCGGGGATTTTCGCGCGCTGACGCTGCCGCCGCAGGTCGAGCTCGACATTGCCACGCGCGGCGGCCACTGCGGATTCATCGACACGCTGTCGCTGCACAGCTTCACCGATGATTACATTGCCGAACGGATGCTTGCCCACGTCCATTAGCGCCTGCGCGCGCCGACGGTCGGAGGTGGAAGCCCGGGCCGGCCGGATGCGGCATAATTTGCGGTCCGCCTTGTTCGCCGCGACGCGCAGCGTCGCTGTCAGGCCCCGCATCGACTGAACGCCTTCCCATGCTCAAAGAATCCATCGATCTCCATCGCCAGGGCCGCTTCGACGAGGCCGAGAAAGGCTATCGCGAGCAACTCGCCGATCACCCGGACGACGTCGATGCGCTGCACCTGCTTGGCATGTTGCGTCATCAACTCAATGACGCGGGTGAAGGAAACCGGTTGCTGGCGCGTGCGCATGCACTCTCACCTGACAATCCTGCAATCGAGTTGAGCCTGGCGTCGCTCGCGTTTCGCGATGGCGATCACGACACTGCCTCGAAAGGGTTTGCGCGCGCGTTGAAGCTCGATCCGAATCTTGCGGGTGCGCATGCCGGCGCCGGGCAGATCGCGCTGCTGCAGGGTCAGTCCGCGCTGGCCGAAGAACATTTCAGGATTGCCCTGCGCGCGGACGAAGAGCCACATGCACTTGCCGGGCTTGGCGCGCTGATGCTCGAGCGGGGCGACCTTGAAGCCGCGCTGCGCCATATCGGCCGCGCAGCGGATCTCGCTCCACATGACGCATTGATCCAGATGCAACTGGGTGAGGCATTTTCGCGTCGCGATACGCCGGCGTTTGCGGAGCAGGCGTATCTCAATGCGCTGCGACTTCGGCCGTCGCTGCATCACGCGCGTCACAAACTTGCGTCGTTGCTCATCAAGACGCGCCGCATCGCCGAAGCACAGGCGCATCATCGCGAACTGCTCGATGTTCCCGAATTCGCAGTGCTCGCGCATCTCGGTCTGGGTGACGCGGCGCGTGTGGAAAATCGCTTCGATGACGCGGCCGCCTCCTACCGCGCGGCGCTGGCGATCGAGCCAACACACGTGGTGGCGACGAAAGCGCTCGCATGGTCCCTTGCGCAGTCCGGACGGACCGACGACGCGATCGCGGCCTACGACGACGCGGTCGTGCGATTGCCCCACGACGAAGAGCTCAAAAGCGCGCGCGCCGATCTGCTGACCCTGGTGGGACGGTTGCCCGATGCGGGCCGAGGCTGGGACGAACTGGTCAAGCTCAATCCGGCCAACCTGTTCGCGCGCGGGCGTCTCGCAATGGTCGCCGAGTATCTCGGTGACACGGGCGCGGCGCAGGCGCACGCGGGACTCGTGCTCGCCGCGCGCGACGACGCGGAAATGCTGCTGATCCGAATTCGTGGGCTGCTGCGTGGCGGTGATCTCGACAATGCAAGCGCTGCCCTGGACGTGCTCGGTCGCTATCCGTCGCTCAGTCCGGGGCAGACATCGTTGCGCTGGAATTACCTCGGGCGCCTGCATGATCGACGCGCAGAGCCGGTCGACGCGGTACGCTGTTTCAGTGAGGCGCAAAAAGGATATGAGGTGTCGCTGCCGCCGCTGGCCGATCCGCGGCCCGAACTCAACGCGGCGCTGACGGAAGGCGTCGGCGCGGCGTGGCCACTCGCACCGGTGTTGCTGCTGGGAACGCCGGGCAGCGGAGTCGAGCGGATTGCCGCGTTGCTCGCGGATCAGCCGCAGCTGATCGTGTTGCGGGATCGCATTGGCACGATGTTGCGGGATGATGATTTCAGCCAGCCGCGCTTTCCTCTTTACAGCGGCGCGCTCGGCGAAGAGGATCGCGCCGCGCTGCGCGAACGCTACCTCGCGCCGCTGTACGCCGCGGGCATTGCGCCCGATCGGCCGATCGTCGACTGGTTGCCGCGCTGGGACGCGCACCTGCTGGCACTGGTCCGTCGCGCCATGCCGGGTACGCGCTTGTTGATCGTCGAGCGTGATCCGCGCGATGCGCTGATCAACTGGCTTGCATTTGGCTGGGCGCCCGGGTTTCCGTGTGCCGATCCGGACTCGGCGGCGGATTGGCTGCAGCGCGCCCGAATGCACCTGCAGGTGGGTCATGACCTCGACCAGCCCCATCGACTCGTCGTTGGGGCCGATCCGCTGCTCGACGGTCAGCCGGACGCCGGCGACGAGGTGGCTCGTTTCCTCGGCATCGAGCCGCTGTCGCATGGCGTGCAGCTCGCCGCGATGATGACGGGTCTCGGTGGGCTGCCTGTGCGTTTTCCGGCTGGCCACTGGAAAAACTATCGGGATGCGCTGGCGCCGGCGTTTGCGAAGCTGATGGTCTGAGAACGACGTCGTTGTCCGCCAGCGCGCGGACGGGAAGGGGATCGGCGGCAATTTGCTAGCATGACGGTTGATCTTCACGCGGCGCACCACCCATGACCAGCGACTCACCCTCGGACACGGCAGCGCGCAGCGCGGCGGCACAAGCGTTGGCGGATCAAGGCCGCGTTGTCGAAGCGGAACGCGCCTTCTCCGACCTGCTGCGCGACGTGCCCGACGCGCGCGATGCGTTGAATTTCCTGGCGGTTCGCGCGCACGCAAACCAGCGGCCGGACGAGGCGTTCGAACTGTTCTCGCACGCGGCGCGCGCGCATCCGGACGATGCGGTGATTCTCGCCAATCTCGGAACACTGCAGCGCGAACGTGGCGAGCACGAGGCTGCCGTTGCATCCATGCAGCGCAGTGTGGAACTGGCGCCGCAGTTCCTCGGCACGCGACTGCGCCTTGCTGAGGTGCTGCAGGCACTCGGCCGTCATGCGCAAGCGCTGCCGATGTACTTCGGCGCGATCATGACGGCGCAGCAGCAGGGGCGCTGGCTCAGCGACGCAACCACCGAGGTCGAGCTGCAGCCGCTGGTCAAGCATGCAATGCGCATGGTTGCGGTCGGTCGACGCCATCTGTTCACCGAATTGTTGAAGCCGTTGCGCGAGCGCCACGGGGGCGCCGCGATTGCACGCGTCGAGAAAAGCCTCGCGATCTTTCTGCAGGATCTCCCGGCGGTGTATCCCGATCCGGCGCAGCGTCCGAAATTCCTCTATTTTCCAGACCTGCCGTCGCCGCGATTCTTCGATCGCTCGCTGTTTCCGTGGTACGCCGAGCTGGAATCGCGCACCGCCGTGATCCGCGACGAAATGCGCACGGTTCTGTCGGAAGACAGCGGTTTCGAACCTTTCCTCGGTCATGTCGCCAGTGACGAAATGCTGGGTCAGCATCTGCGCGGCGAACGCGGTCCGCCGGCGTGGAATGCATTTTTTTTCCAGAGGCACGGCGAGCGGCACGAGGCCAACGCGAGGCGCTGCCCGGAAACGGCAGCGGCGCTGGAGGCGACTCCGCTCTGTCGCATCCGTGGCCATGCGCCGGAGTGCTGCTATTCGGTGCTGACGCCGGGGTCGCACATCCTCCCGCACCACGGTGTCACCAATACGCGCGTCGTGACCCATCTTCCGCTGGTCGTGCCGGCAGACTGCGCGCTGGTCGTCGGTGGCGAGAAGCGCGAATGGCAGGAAGGCGTCTGCTTCACGTTCGACGACACCTTCGAACACGAGGCGTGGAACCGCAGCGCCGACACGCGCGTGGTTGTGCTGCTCGATACCTGGAATCCGCATCTCACCGAGATCGAACGCAGTGCGTTGACGGAACTGGTCGGCGCAATCGGTGACTTCAATCGCTCCGCCGGCGTCTGATCGGTTCGTCGCGCACCGCGTTCGCGCGAAGTCTCGCGTGACCGCATTACACCCCGGCGGGTAACGCGACCAGCAGCGCGATGCCGACGACGATGCGATAAATCGCGAATGGCGTGAACCGGTGGGTGCGGATGTAGCCAAGCAGCCAGCGGACAGCGGCAAACGCGGTGACGAGCGACACCACGAACGCGATGCCGAGGGCAGTCCAGTCCTCGTGCACGTCATGGGCCTTGAACGCCTTCAGCAATTCGTAGCCGCTTGCCGCAAACATTGTCGGGATACCGACGAGGAACGCGAACTCGGTCGCCGCCGCGCGGTTGCTGGTGCCGGCAAGCAATGCCACGAAGATCGTCGCAGCGGAGCGCGATGTGCCCGGAAACACCGCGGCGACGACCTGGGCCAGCCCGACCAGCACTGCAACCGTCCAGGTCACTTCGGTTCGATCCGGCTGCCGCGACGCGAACCATTCGGCCACGAGCATCCACACGCCACCCGCGATCAGCGCCCACGCCACCGGGGTGACCGAATCGGGCAGTTTGAAGCCCATCCGCGTGGCGGTGAACCCGAGTGCCGCGGTGATCAGGAACGCCACCGTCAGCTTGCCGGCGTAGTCGCGGTTGGCGGGCTCGCCGAGACCGGTCGCCAGTTGCCACAGCCGCTGCCGGTAAATCAGAACGACCGCGAGGATCGCGCCGGCCTGGATCACCACGTTGAACACATCCGAGCGACGGCCCAGCCAATGCTCGGCAATCAGCAGGTGTCCGGTACTGGACACCGGCAGGAATTCGGTGATGCCTTCGACGATGCCAAGCAGGAGGGGGTCGATCACGGAGTCCATGGCGCACTTGGGGAAAGGAAGGCGAGAAGATGCCACGCGTCGCCAGGCGCGCGGCGTGATTCTAGAAGGGAACCCGGTTCTGCGCGAATGCACCTCAATAGTGCAAAGTGCTCAAGAAGTTTCATGAATATAGTGCAACTAGACACTGCTGGGTTCCGCAAACCATTGATCGATATCATGAAAAAAGAAATCTGTCGGTGGCATGGTGATTGCTATCCTTTCAACCACTTCCTTTTGAGAGATGCCCTCGAATGTCTGCCCAGAACGTGCTCAAGCTGATCAAGGACAACGAAGTCGAATTCATCGACCTGCGCTTCGCCGACCTGCTGGGAAAGCAGCATCACCTGACGTTCCCGTCCGATGCCTGCGACGAATCGCTGTTCGAGGACGGGAAGATGTTCGATGGCTCGTCCATTGCCGGCTGGAAGGGCATCAACGAGTCCGACATGGTGCTGTTGCCGGATCCCGAAACCGCACTCATCGACCCGTTCATGGCCGACAAGACGCTGCTCCTGCAGTGCGACGTGCTGGAGCCGAGCACGATGCAGGCGTATTCACGGGATCCGCGTTCGGTCGCCAAGCGCGGCGAGGCCTATCTGAAATCCACCGGCATTGCCGACACAGCGTTCTTCGGCCCGGAGCCCGAATTCTTCATCTTCGACGCGGTGCGTTACCGCAACGACATGGGCCGGGTGTCCTACGAGGTCGAATCGGAGGAAGCGGCGTGGTCGACCGACAAGTCGTTCGATGGCGGCAATTCCGGTCATCGCGGCGGCGTGAAGGGCGGCTACTTCCCGGTGTCGCCGGTCGATACGTTCCAGGACATGCGCAGCGAGATGTGCAAGGTGCTGCAGCAGCTCGGCCAGGTGGTCGAGGTGCATCACCACGAAGTCGGCAATGCAGGCCAGTGCGAAATCGGCACGCGTTTCAATACGCTGGTGCGCAAGGCGGACGAACTGATCACGATGAAATACGTGGTGAAGAACGTCGCACACCAGAACGGCAAGACCGCGACGTTCATGCCGAAGCCGATCGTTGGCGACAACGGATCAGGCATGCACGTGCACCAATCCCTTGCGAAGAACGGGCAGAACCTGTTCTCCGGTGATCTGTACGGCGGCCTGTCGCAGATGGCCCTCCATTACATCGGCGGCATCTTCAAGCATGCGCGCGCGATCAACGCGTTCTCCAACTCCAGCACCAACAGCTACAAACGCCTCGTGCCGGGCTTCGAGGCGCCGGTGATGCTCGCGTATTCCGCACGCAACCGCTCGGCCAGTTGCCGCATTCCGTTCGTCCACAGCCCGAAAGGCCGTCGCATCGAAGTGCGGTTCCCCGATCCTGTGAATACCGGCTACCTCACGTTCACCGCGCTGATGATGGCCGGGCTCGACGGCATCCTCAACAAGATCGATCCGGGCGCGCCTGCCGACAAGGATCTCTACGACCTTCCGCCGGAAGAGGAAAAGAACATTCCGACGGTCTGTCATTCGCTCGACCAGGCCCTTGAGGCGCTCGACAAGGATCGCGGCTTTCTCAAGGCGGGCGGCGTCTTCACCGACGACCTGATCGACGGCTACATCGCGTTGAAAATGCAGGAGGTCACGCGCTTCCGTGCCGCCACGCATCCGCTCGAGTACCAGATGTATTACTCGATCTGATCACCGCGCCTGCCGCGGATTCGGTGGGCGCACGAACAGGAACGCTGTGCGGCTGATCCGTCGCGCAGCGGATACACCACCTCTGAAGCTGCAATGCCGATGCGGATCCGCGCATCGGCCTCACGTGGAGAAGGCCGGTAACTGACAGTGTGGAGTGGCGTCGCGCAGGAGCGTGACGGATCGGGAGGGTGCCGGTGGTCGGCGTCGACCGCGCAATGCGGCGATCGAGGGGCGATACAGCCTCGCAAGTGAAGGCAGCAGCGAATCCATCAATCGCCTCCGTCGGCGGTGTCGACGGTGCACGACTTCCTATCCGATCGGGAGACATCGCATGAAACGTCACTTCGCCCCACTCGCTCTGATCACCGCGTTGGTCGCCGCCCCGTTGCAGGCACAGGAGGCCGCCGCACTGAGCGGTCCGGCACTGAGCGGCAACCTCAGCGGCGTCAGCGACTATCTCTTCCGCGGAATCTCGCAGACCGGACAGGATCCAGCCCTGCAGGGCGGACTCGAATATGGCAGCGCCGACAGCTGGTACGTCGGCGGTTGGGCCAGCAACGTGAGCTGGTTGTCCGATCTTTCGTCGCCTGACTTCCCGATCTCCAACAGCCTCGAGATCGACCTCTATGCCGGTTGGCGCATTCCGCTCAATGACGCGTGGAAACTCGACCTCGGCCTCTACACGTACTACTACCCCGGCGACTACGCGCACGGCATCACGCGCCCGCACACGACCGAAGGCTACGTCGGACTCAGCTGGTCGATCCTCTCGCTGAAGTACTCGCACGCGTTCACCAACACGTTCGGTTTCACGGACTCGAAGCACAGCGACTATCTCGATCTGTCGGCGAACTGGGAATTCACGCCATCGTGGGTGCTCAACGGCCACGTCGGCCACCAGCGCATCAAGAACACCGACAACGCGAGCTACACCGACTGGAAGGTTGGCATCACGAAAAATCTCGCCAGCGGCTTCGCTGTTGCTCTCGGCTACTACGACACCAACGCCGACGAATCCGCCTACACCAATCCGCACGGCGAGTTTCTCGGCCGCAGCACGGGCGTGCTCAGCGTGACCAAAACGTTCTGATTCCTTCGGATAGCAGGAGAAAACGCATGAAGCTGATTACCGCCATCATCCGGCCGTTCAAGCTGGACGACGTCCGGGACGCGTTGTCACAGGCCGGCGTCACCGGCATCACCGTCACCGAGGTCAAGGGCTACGGCCGACAGAAGGGCCACACCGAGTTGTATCGCGGCGCCGAGTACGTCGTCGATTTCGTGCCGAAGATCAAGATCGAAACCGCCGTGCCCGACGGCAACGTCGACGCGGTCATCGAGGCGATCAGCGATGCCGCGCGGACCGACAAGGTCGGCGACGGCAAGATCTTTGTGACAGCCCTCCACCACGCCGTGCGCATCCGCACCGGCGAGGTGGGCGACGACGCGCTTTGAAGGAGATCATCCGATGAAGACCAAATTTCTACGCTGGGCCGTTCTCGCGGCGAGCTGTGTGTGTCCGTTGCTCGCGTTCGCGCAGGCCGCGGCGCCTGTCCCCGTGCCCAACAAGGGAGATACCGCCTGGATGCTGACGTCGACGGCGCTCGTGCTGTTGATGTCGGTCCCCGCACTCGCGCTTTTCTACGGTGG
>NZ_JBDSWZ010000305.1:0-7688 GCF_039926425.1 Dokdonella sp. | reverse complement strand
CGTGCAGCGACCGGGGAAGCACGACCGCGTCGGCGATCACGTAGTCCATCCACGCGGCACCCAGCGTGCCGGGATACGCCAGCCAGTTGATCTGGATCGGAGCCGGCCGCAGCGCCAGCGCTTCGGGCATTGCACCACTGCAGTAGCCATCGAGATCGAGCAGCAGTTCCACGTCGGCTGCGTGAATCGTTGCCGCCAGCACGGGTGCGGTCGCGGACGACGCGTCGTGCAATGTGTGTACCGCAGCGCGCAGCCGATGCAACAAGACGCTGCTGTCGTCCGGCGCTGTGGAAAACAGGTGAATCTCGATCGCATCGGATCGGAGCGCCTCGATCATCGCGACGATCAGCAGGCTGGTCGGATGGTTGCCGAATCCATTCGCCACCATTCCGATTCGCAGAGGGTCGGTCGACCGTCGCTGTCGATGCACGAACGGAAAGCGCGTTCTCTGCGTCGCGGTGCGTGCGTCGATTCCATCGGCACAGGTTCGCGCGCAACGCAACTGTTCGTCCGCGCTGGCTGGCTCCGCGAGGAATGCGAAGGGTGCGATGCCGGGCGCCCCTGCGGCGACACGTGCACGCAGGTCCGCCGACAGTGCATCGAGTCCGCGCCAGTCGCTCAGCTGTCGGCGCAGGAAGACCAGCTGTCCAAGGGCGTGATGAAGCGACGGTGTGAGCGACAGCGCGCGGGCATGCGCGTCGGCCGCAGGTGCAAGGCGCCCTTGTTCCTCCGCCATCAAGCCGGCCTGATACGCAAAACGCGCATCCGACGGCGCGGACTGAGCGCCTGCGAGATATGCGCGCTCCGCGTCCGCATGCCGCCGCTGGGTGGCGAGGACGTGCCCGAGCAGCAGCAGTCCCTCTGGATGTGCGGGCGCCAGCGTCAGCGCGTGCCGCGTGTCGTGATCCGCTTTTGCGACGTGCCCGAGTGCGAGTTCGACAGCGGCAAGATTCATCCACGCAGCGGCATGCGCCGGCGCCTCCGCGGTTGCGCGCGCGTAAGCGTCTCGCGACCCTGCAAGATCGCCAGCAGCACGCTTCGCGGTGCCGAGCCCGTTGAGAACGGCGGGATGGCGGGGTTCGCGCGCGAGCATTGCATCGAGCACGCTGATCGCCCCGATCGTGTCCCCCTCGGCGAGCAGGACGCTTGCGAGATTGCATGCGACTTCCACAGACTGCGGTGCGATGGCGCGCGCGTCGTCCAGCGCGCGTCGCGCGTTGGCGATCTGACCGAGCTGGAACAGCGCAATGCCGTGCAGCCGCGCCGGCTCGACTTCATGCGGCCATTGGCTGCGCGCGGCGATCGCGGCGACGACGGCGGATTGCGGTTGTCCGGCATCGATGGACCCGGCAATCCGGTCGAGTGCGGCATCGAGGTCAGCGGAAAGTGGGCTGTTCATCCGCGCACGCTAACGCGGTTGACGTTGTCGGCGCCAGATGGACCGTGCGAGCCGTTCGCCGCGCAGGCATGGTGTGCTAGCCTCTTCAGCATGATCGTGCGGCTTCGCCGCACTCGCCAAGCCAGACGGGAATTGCTCTTGCGGACGCTGTTCGTCACCGGCGTATTCGCCATGTGGATTGCAGCGGCCGCGCCTGTTGCCGGCGCTGACGAAGCGCGCGCCTTGCAGGACGCGCTGATGCCTTCGCGAAGCCCGTCGACCGTGACGACCGAACGCGCATGGCTCGCGTGGGGTGGCGAGGTGTCGTTCGGTTTCAACCCGGATGCGCTCGTGGCACTCGGTGTGCAGATCAATGCGAGCCCGGGTGCCGTGGCCCGCTCGCCCGGCGAACCCGGTCGACGCTACGACACGACCACGTTTCCGTTGCTCGATGGCGGTGCCCTGGAGATCCTCCACCGCGGCGGCGGCGTCACCGGAATCGGTGGCGGCGAACTGCGCTCGGGTGCGGGACTGGTGCTGCGCCACGCCAACGGCACCATCGATCTGCGCGGCTTCGCGTTGCGCGCGAATCCGTCCGCGCGCGTAGGGATCGTCGTGGTCGATGCGCATGGAACGGTGTGGTTCACCGCCGATCACGCGCACTACGGATTCGATCCGCCCACGGCGGACATCTTCTCGATGACCGACATGAACCTGCGGCTCTCCGCAGCGTTCGCGCAGGCACTCGGAAAGCCGGAACTCGCCGGTCTTCCAATCGGCGGACTCGGCTTTCGCGCGCATGCGCAACCCGACCGCGGAAACGGGGCCGAATCACCGGCAGTTTGCAGTGCGCCGTTTTCCGGCAGCGGTCTGGTCACCGACATCCAGATGATCTACGACGATGCCGCGCATGGCTGGACCGGGTTCAACGATTCGGTCTACGCGCGCCGTTGCGGATTGCCGCCATTGGGAACCGGCGGTGCGTGCACGGCGACGAGCACCACTGGCGAGGTGGTCATCGATCCCGATTCGAGCCTTCGCAATGTGGGCACCACGGCCGTCGCGTGGTACGACAAGTTCAACAATGCCGCCGCCGGCGTTCCCCAGCCGCCGTACAACAACGACCAGCACCCTTATCTCATCTGGAATCTCTATCGCGTCGATGCGAGCGGACGCATCCGGCAGATCGGCGCATCGGCGGTGAAGCACGCGTTCATGACAGTGAACTGGTCGCGTACCAGCGCCGACTGCGGGTGCGACTCGGGGCACATCATCTATCCAACGTGCGAGGACACCTATTCGCTCGGCAACAACGACAACCAGGCCGACGGCTCGTCGACGCAGAACAATCTGGCACCGCGTTCGGAAGTGATTCCATACAGCGGCGTCTGGGGCCGCTGCGGTTCGATGTGGGATCCCGACTGCAACGGCCATGGCCCCGACACCCCTGCACCGGAGAATCTCTACATGCATCGCATGCGGGTGAGCGAGAGTGACCTGATGGCTCCACTTGCCACCGGCGCGCGCTATTTTTTCGAGTACTGGTACGTGGTGCGCGATGACGTGAACATCTACAACACGATGGCCTACCGCGAGATCCGCCCGCAGAAAAATGGCGCATCGTGGTCCATTGCGCTGGTCGGCGACACTGCGGCGGACCACGATTTCTTCCCGGGTCCGGTGGTGAATCGATGGGCTGCACCGGGAACGACAGCAACGTCGGCCAACACGGAACTGGTCACACCGCGTGGACGCGTCCGCGTCGCCGTTCGCGCGACGGCCTTGCCTGCCGGCCAGTGGCGCTACGAGTATGCGGTGATGAACTTCGACTACGCCCACGTGCGTGTCGATCCGGCGCACCCCGCGGAACCGAACCTGAAGCTCGTCTCCAATCACGGTTTCGTCCGCTTCACGGTGCCGTTACCGGCTGGAGCCACAGCGAGCGCGCTTCGCTTCGACGACATCGACAACGACGCGGGCAACGACTGGACGGCGGGTGCGTCGGCCGGCGCAGTGACATGGAGCAGTGCAGGGTCGGCCAATCCGCTCGACTGGGGTACTCTCTACCACTTCGAGTTCACGTCTGGCGCGGCTCCAGCCGCCGCAACTCTCGGGCTTGTCGCTGCGGCGACGGTCACCGAAGGCGAACTCCCGTACACCATCAGCCTGCTCGGGCCGGGCACGATGCCCGACCGGGTATTTTCAAACGGTTTCGAGTGATACCTTTCCGTAGTCCCGGCGCGTTCCGCCAGCCCGGATCATCCAGTGAAGCGGGGCATTCGTTCATGATGTCAGCGCTCGCGCCCGCCGACCTTCCCGACGATACGATGTTCGACCATGGCTTCAAATGACCGATTGAATCGCACCGCGCGGCGACTGATTCGCGTGGCACTCGCATGCGCGCTGGCCGTGTGCGCAGCTCACGCGTTCGCGCGGGGCGCCGCCGCGGAATCGTGGATGACGCTGTCCCAGCAGCTGGGCGGTGGCGGTGTGGATTTCACGCCGCACGGGACGCAGCCTGGACTCTTCAGCGAACTGATTTATTCCGACAACTGCGCCGGCTGCCATCGCGGGACTTCCGGAACGCAGTCCACGTTTCGGCCGTACTCGACGTGGTCGGGCTCGATGATGGCGAATGCAACGCGTGATCCGCTGTTCTGGGCCGCGCTCGACATCGCCAACAAGGATGTTCCCGGTGTGGGCGACTATTGCCTTCGCTGCCACACCCCGCGCGGATGGCTTGGCGGACGGGTTGTGAAGGCCACGTTCGGCGATCCGGACAACGATGTGACTCTTGGCGCAGCGGGTTGTCTGCTGTCGGGCGGCTATGACAAAGCGGACAACACCGACAACGACTACAGCGGAGAGTCGTGCCACTTTTGTCATCGCATGATGCCGCAGGGTCCGCAAGGCCAACCGGGCTATCTCGAGAACGGCAATGCGTGGATCGACGATGCCAACTGCTCGGCGGACCAACTCGAACCGTGCAGGCGGGGGCCCTACACCTACAACGTGGACGGCCAGACTCCGCCGCATCCGTGGGTGCAGTCCGACTACCATTCGCAGAGTGCGAACTGCGCCGTCTGCCACAATGTCTCGACGCCCGACACCGATGCGGGTCCGCTGAAAACGCTCAAGCTCAACGACGGCACCGACACGACGCGACCGTTCCCGATCGAGCGCACCTTCAACGAATGGCAGCAGAGCCAGTTTGCGCAGACGCCGCAGCAGACCTGCCAGAACTGCCACATGCCCGAGAGTGAGGATCCGGACGCATCCGCGTGCTCCTTCTCCGGGTTTCCCAGTCGCACAGGCAATCTCCCGGCGCACGAGTTCGTTGGCGGCAACACCTGGGTGCCCGGAATCATCAAGGGCGAGTATGGGCAGGGGATCGAAGACAATGGCGGCACGGATCGTTCGTCTTCCTATGACCAGACCGTGGCTTGGGCGCGCGAAATGCTCGGTAGCGCGGCATCGGTAACGACGACGATCCAGTCCTACTCACCGCCGAGCGCTGTCGCGGGTACGATGAACGTCGCGGTCAAGGTGACCAACGACAGCGGCCACAAGTTGCCGACCGGCTACGCGGAAGGACGCCGCATGTGGCTGAACCTGCAGGTACACGATGCCAATGGCGGGCTGGTGTTCGAGAGCGGTGCGTACAACACGGCAACCGGGGTTCTGACGATCGATTCGCAGGCGCGTGTGTACGAAATCCAGCAGGGCATCTTCAATCATCTCGGCACGAACGAGTGCGACGTGGAAAACAGCGCGGGCAAGTCGATGTTCCATTTCGTCCTCAACGACTGCATTGCCAAGGACAACCGCATTCCGCCACTGGGCTTCAAGCCCGCAACCGGAGACGATCCGAACGGCTACGAAACTCGACCGGTCGGTTTCACCTATCCGGAAACAACACCGGGTTCCGGCGTGCTCGTCAATTTCGATGCGACAACCTATACCTTGCCCGTACCGTCAGGGACGGTCGGGCCACTGACTGCCACTGCTCGTCTCTATTACCAGACGTCGAGCAAGGACTACATGGAGTTCCTCCGCGACGAGGCGATCGCCAACGCGACGCCGGCCGAGAACACGATGTGCATGGGCAGCACAAACCGTCCGTTCACCGCGGGTCCGCAGGACAAGTCACGTGGACAGTATGCGTACGATCTGTGGAACGATTCGCCCCTTCCGGACCGCGTGTTTGCAGACGGATTCGATGATGCTGCAGCGCCGCAATACGGCAAGTCCCCACCGGAGATCATGCAGACCGCGTCGGCCACCACGACACGCTGAGAAATAGTGGAAAGCGTGCCTTGCGGTGGTCAACGAGGCACATTCAGTGATAGCGTTCGGGGGTTGCCCGCGGTCAGGCGGGCTCGTTCAGCGAGAATCGGCGGGAGCCATTCCGCAATGGAGTGCATCGACGGACCGCAGCGCGGATCCGTCGCGCGAATCGCTGCTTGCACTCGAACATCCGGTTGGCGTTCGTGCGAACGCCATCGATCCATCGGTCAACCAATCGGGGTATCCAATGAAGCGACTGGCATTGTGTGCGTTCATTGCAGCGGCGTGTGGTTCCACCGCTTACGCAGGAACGATCGAGAAGACCTTCAAGGCCAACACTGCAACCGGGCAGCAGACCTGGTCTGCGTGGGGTGGCTCGATGGGCATGCGCTGGAATCACGACTTGCTGCAGAACCTCGGCGTCAAGCTCGATAGCGCAACCGCCAAGGTTGCCATCACGGACTATCGCCAACACGAGTGGTTTCAGGTTCGTCAGACCGACGGGCTGCAGTTCAGCGTGAAGAACGGCTCCCTGCAACAATTCAACGGCGGCTCGCTGCAGATGCGCGGTGGGTATGTTCTGCATTTGAACGATGGCAGCACGATCGACCTTCGTGATTTCAGCTTGCGCGTGCGCGCGAGCGATCCGAAGATCCTTGATCTCGTCAGCAGCGACGGCAAGGTCTGGTTCTTCAGTGACCGCGTGATGTTCGAACTCGCCGACGGCAACCGGACGCTGGCGATTCGCGCAGCCGACCTGCGGGTGACGGCTGCGCTTGCCGCACGATTGGGCGCGCCCGAATCGGAAGGCTGGGAACTGGCAGACATGGCGATGAATACCGAAGTGAACATCGTCGGGGCCGATCCCGAGCCGGATCGCGTGTGCTCGCCAACACCGTGGCCCGGCGTCGCCGTTCCCAACCATGCCGGATCGGTTTACCAGGCAGACCTTTTCATGCAGAGCTTTTCGGTCAGCCCGACCGGATGTCTCACCTGCACCGGTCCGGACGGATCGGGCACCGCGTCGTTCGCGCCCTCGTCCACTCTTGTCAACAACAAGAACGACGGCACTGCAGTCGCGACGATTGCCGGCGATCCGCTCGGTACCAGCGCAGCGCTGTACACCGCGAACGTCGCCTGGTACTCGAAGTTCAGTGGTAACAACGCACCGTACAACAACGACCAGCATCCGTATCTGATCTGGAATCTCTATCGGATCAATGCGAATACGGGCGTAATCGAGCAGGTTGGCAGGTCGGGCGTGAAGCACGCGTTCCTGACGATCAACCAGGGTTGCATGGACAGCTGCTTCGACAGCCACGCGCTTGGTCTCGGTTGCGGTGACACCTACGGAGTCGGCAACAACGACAGCCCGGGTGACATGGGGCCGCGCTCGGAAATCATTCCGGCGACGGGCCAATGGGGACGCTGCGGCTCGATCTTTGATCCAAACTGCGATGGCAGTCAGGACAGCAGCGGCAATACGGCGTGGACGCAGCGCCTGAAGACGCCCGAAGGCAAGCTCAAGCACGCGTCGGGTGACGGAGTCACGTTTCTGTTCGAGTCGTGGTACGCCGCGCGCGGAGACATCAACATCTACAACTCGATGGCGACGGAAACCGTCAATCCGCAGTTCTCCGGCTCGCAGTGGTCGCTGACCGGCGGATCGAATTATCGCCTTGGTGCGGCCGTTGATCGATGGGTTGACCCGTCAGCACCGCCGGCCAATTCGATGAACACCGAACTCGCGGTCGCCGAGGGGCACGCAAAGGTCGCAGTGAAGGTGACGGATCTTGGCGGCGGAAAGTGGCGCTACAACTATGCGGTGCAGAACCTCGATTTCTCGCGCGCGACGACGTCGGGTGCGGAACCGAACCTGCGCGTGCTGAGCAACAAGGGCTTCGACAGCCTCAGCATTCCGCTTCCGGCAGGTCGGGAGGCAACCGGGCGTAGCGCGTACATCGGTGACGCAAATCCCAACATGAACTGGCGCTCGCAGGTGACGGCCGGGGCCGTGAACTTC
>NZ_JBDSWZ010000304.1:0-4590 GCF_039926425.1 Dokdonella sp. | reverse complement strand
TCGACTTGCGAGCGCTTCGCAGCGAGCGTGCCGCACGCAAGGAAGGCGGTGAGGGTTTCGCGCAGCTGGTGTTTGCATACGATTACGTCGTCGTGGTGCCCGAAGGGCATGCGGCGGTGGGGTATGGCGACTGAGGGTCTGCTCGTCGGTTTCACAACTTGTGCGCCCTTGCCGGCCGACCGTTGGTCGTCCGGCCTACAACATCGAACGTATCCAGCGCAGTCGCTTCCTTGATCGCCTTTGCCGGCCGACCTTCGGTCGTCCGGCCTACGACGTCGACACGGGTCGGGCGTTGCTTCTCCCTCGTGCACGTGCGCCTGCGACGTCAGCGTGCGTCCGTAGGCCGGACGCGCGTTTTGCGGCCGGCGCTTCTCGCCCTTGGCGTGGATATCGCACACACCGAGTAGACACGTCGCGGTTTCCCGCTGCGGCGCGTTCGCGCGATGGTCATGGCTTTGCCGGGGTCATCGCAATGCGTCGCTACCAACGCGTCCATGAAAAGGGCGAAACATACTTCTTCACCGTGGTCACGGCCGGTCGATGGCCGTGCTTCGAGGCAGACGGTCACGTGCGGCTTCTCGGCGCTGCGATGCGAAGGACACGCACAACCCATTCGTTTGAAACCATCGCGATGGTTGTCATGCCCGACCATCTTCATTGCGTCTGGCGCTTGCCGCCCAGGGACGACGACTTCTCGCTTCGATGGGAGTTGATCAAAAAGCGATTCACGATCGACCTGCGCAACACATCTGCGGTTGCGCCGAAGCAAATCTGGCAACCGCGATTCTGGGAGCACCGCATTCGCGACGAAGCGAATTTCGCGGGGCATGTGGATTACGTGCACTACAACCCGGTAAAGCACGGATACGTCGAATCGCCGGGGGATTGGTGCGCGTCGACGTTTGCGCGCTTCGTGCGGGCGGGCGTTTACCAGGGGGACTGGGGTAGGACCGCGCCGCGAAATGTTGCAGGAATGAATCCCGAACAAGCCAATCGCCATGCCCGTTCCGGCCGACCTGCGGTCGTCCAGCCCACGACGCTGAACCCCGCAGGCCGGACGCGTTGTCTGCGGCCGGCGCTCTCCGTTGATCGTGCGCCTCCGCCGGCCGACCTCTGGTCGTCCAGCCGACGGGAGCACCGTAGGCCGGACGCGTTCTTCGCGGCCGGCGCTCGTGGCAATCAATCGAAGCTGTTGGCGAACACGAGATCGCCGAGATCGAACTCGTACGAGCCGATGTCGGTGGAGGCGCCGATCTCACGCGGGAAGCCAACCCCGCGTTGATCGAAATCAAGCGACCACGGATTGCTGCCGCCGTTGATCGCGGGACTTCCCGGCTTCAACTGGATGATGACGCGGCTCATGTCGAGGATGGCCGGAACGATCAGCGGATCGACGTTCTGGATCGTGTCGGATGGTGCGCTGACATGGCCGGTGTGGATCAGGTTGTGGCTGCCCGACAGCGTTCCGCCGCCGTCGACGTCGGAATACGTTGCCGTCTCGGGATCTCCGTTGAACGCGATCAGCGTGCTCTGCAACTCGATGTCGACGCCTTCGGCAAACAACCCCGAACCCGTGCCCGGCAATTGCTTCACGTTCCACGCGATGGAGCTGTTGGCGATCTTCACGTCGGAACCTGCAGCAAGAATTCCCGCGACACCCGGGCCGATGTTGCCGGCAATCGTGCTGTTCCTGATCGATCGCGAAAACCCGCTTCCGCGCATCTCGATGCCGCCGCCGGTGATCGATGCGTTGAGCGCGAACGAGGAATTGATGATATCGACGTCGCCTTGTGCGCGAACGCCGCCAGCCGATCCGAGATAGTCCTGGGTGACCGCGAAGTTCTGCAGCACGGCCGCTGATTGCGCGATGAATTCGCCACCCGCGTCGACGCCGCCCGCGTGCGCCTCGCCACTCTGTGCCTGCGCGACTCCTTGCGTCACAACGCTGTTGATCAGCGCAACTGCCGCCGGAGAGCTGATCGCGCCACCCGCCGAGTCGGTCATGGAGAGTGCTCTCGCGTCGCCCACCAGACTTGCGCTGAGCACCACGCCGCCGCTCGCATAAATCGCTCCACCACGCGCGGCACTGGTCGGCCCCACTGTGCCTGCAGCGCAATGCGTGACTTCCGAGTACAGCAGCCCGACGATACCCGTGGAGAAGATGCAGCCGCCGCGCGCGTCGGAGGCATCGGGTGAGGTCAGGTATTTCGCACCGTTCTGGATGCTCATGTGATCGAGCGTGAGATACGCGTTTCCAAAATGCGCGAGCACCTGGGACTGGTCGTCCGCGCCGATCGTGAAGCCGTCGGTCGGGCCCTGCAGCTTGAGTTGGTTCTGGGTGACGATCAGCGCGCCGGTCGTGAGGGTGATCGCGCTGCAGCCCACGGACGTCAGGTCGATGGTGTCACCGGAAACCGCATTCGTGATGACTTCGCGCAGGCTGCCGGGTCCGGCGTCGTTGCAGTTGGTCATCCCGACACTTCCGGGTGGAGGAAGGACCGCCGCATGCTGGCTGCGCACGGCGCGGAAGTCGCGCGAGGTCGCGTCGAGAGCGGTGCGGCGCGAGGGACCGTCGCCCGTCCACGCTGCGATGGCCGGTGGCGTCGCCGACAGGGAGTCGATACGCGCATCGCTGGCGCCTGCGTTCGCGCCGAGGGACAGCGCGAGCAACAAGCCCTGGGCGAGGATCGTTCGTCGGAACGCGGGAACTCGAAAAGCTTGGGTGTTCATGGAGGGAAGTCCTGGGGTCAGAGAAAAAGGGGAAGACTGTGTAATTGGAGGAACTCAAAAGCTGTCTGCAAAGATCGAGTCGATCGAGAGGCGCGTGACGAAGTCATCCGCGGTGCCGTCGGCGGTGATCACGCCGCCGGACACGATCAGCTGCGTGCCCTGCAACGCGACGCCGTTGAACAGTTGCAGCGACGGCGACGTCAGCTGCAGGTCGTAGGTTTTCTTTCCGCTGTTGCCGAAGCCGCTGTCGAGCGATCCGTCGACGTTGAAGCGCACGGCTGCAGCCAGCGCTTTCGTTGCATTGACCGCCGTGGCCGCATATCCGACCGCGACGAGCTTGCCGTTGCCCTGCTCGACGACGGACGTGATGACATCGGTGCCTTTCGGAATCTGGTTGAACGCGACGATGGTCTTGCCGCCGAACCCGAAGCCGGGGTCGAGGCTTCCGTCCGGAAACAGACGCACCATGGCCATGTCGTAGTCGACGGTTGCGTTGGTCGACATGTCGACGCCGCCGAACACCACGATGCGGCCGTCGCGCTGCTGCAGGAGCCCTGTCCCGACCGCGATTCCGCTGGGAGCCTGGCTCAGCGGGATCGTCAGGCGTCCACTGCCGTTGAAGTCGTTGTCGAGCGTGCCATTCGGCAACAGGCGCGCAATCGCGAACTCGTCGCCTTGTCCATCGGTGCCTGCGGCGCCCGAGACGAGGATGCGACCCTGCGCGTCGATCGCCAGGCCGTGACCGACATCCGCAGCGGCATTCGGAGTGGCCCGGGCGAAGTCGATCGTGACGCGACCGGTCAGATTGAACGACGAATCCATCGTTCCATCGGGCAGCAGGCGCGCAATCGCGAAGTCGGTGCTGGTGTCCTGCGTCGATGCGTACCCGCTGACGACGATTCTGCCGTCCGGCTGGAGCGCGACGTTCTGGGCCGACTCGCCGTCGCCGGCTCCGAGCTGGAATCCGACGGTGACCTTGCCGGTGCCGCTGCCGAACGTGGAATCGAGCGTGCCGTCCGGATTGAGGCGCGCAATGCCGAAGTCGGAGCCAGCGCTGCCGGAGGGATACGCGTCGCCGACGACGACGATCTTGCCGTCCGCCTGCACGGCGAGCGCGTGGCACGCGTCGAATCCCGCGGGGCTCGTGAAATCGATGACGACCCGACCATCGAAGCTGAAGCTCGTGTCGAGCGAACCGTCTGCATTGAACCGTACAACCAGCATGTCCTGGCCGGATGAAAGGCCCTCGTCGGCCCGCGCATCGCAGACGATCACCTTGCCGTCCGGCAGCACGATCGGGCTGGCTGCACCGACGACGCCGTGGTTGTGGGCGTAACCGACGCCGTTGCTGCCGAACGTGATGTCCTTGGCGCCGTCGGTCGCGTTCGCCGCAGCGGTAAACGCGAGTGCGGCGGCGGTGAGGACGAGGTTGAGCGAATTCATGTCGAATCTCCGGAACGTGGATGGAAGGCGGTGTCGCCGGCACACAGCGGCGGCTGTCTCTGGATTACGGGAATCGATCGAAAAGGGGCCACGCGTCGGCAAAGCCCGCGTTACACTCGCGCTGGAATCGAGGGAAACCCATGGCGGAACAGGTGCGTGCCGACCGGCCCGATGTGACCGCATTGCTGGCCGCGCTGGATCGTGGCGAGGCGGCGGCACACGACCGGCTGTTCACCCTCGTGTACGACGAGCTCAAGCGGATCGCGCGCGCGCATCTGCGCCGCTCTGGCGGTGCCGTCACGGTCAATCCAACCGCGCTTCTGCACGAGGCGTGGATCCGCTTCTCGCGGAGCGGTTCGGAGATCGAGGGCAGTGCGCATTTCTACAACGTGATCGCGCAGGCGATGCGCCAGACGC
>NZ_JBDSWZ010000303.1:0-6259 GCF_039926425.1 Dokdonella sp. | reverse complement strand
TGCTGTGGCGGCACGTGGGCGACGCGTACGTGCACGTGGCCGCTCCGGCACGCACGTCGGGAGCGTGGCTGCGCGACGTGGCGGCCACGTTCGATGCCGGCAACGTCGGCGTCGTCGTGTTCTTCCTCGTCAGCGGCTACGTCATCCCTTTCAGTTTCAAGAGCGGTCGCGATGGAGCAGTCGGCAGTTTTCTGATCAAGCGCTTCTGGCGAATTTTTCCGGCCTACTGGTTGTCCGTTCCGCTCGGTGCATTGACCGGATTCTGGATCTGGGGCCTGCCGTTCACGCTCGCCGACGTCGCCATCAATTTCACGCTGCTGGAAACCGTTTTTCGTACTCGCTCTGCGGAAGGGCTATACTGGACGCTGTTGGCGGAGTGGACGTTCTACGCACTATGCGTTGTGCTCTTCCTCACCCATAGCCTTGCGAATACGCGGCGTCTCCTCGGGTTGGCGGTTCTGTTGCTGTGTGCCTACCTGGCGACCGTCGGAACCTGGAATTTAGGCCTGCACGCGCTCGACCCGGTCTTCGGTGTGGCCTGTTTTTATCTGTCGATCATGCTGAGCGGAACGCTTTACCGTACGTGCATCGCCGAGCCGGGCGCTGATCGTCGACTGAAAGCGGGAGTCATCGCGTTGCTCGCCGTCTACACGTTTGCCTTGCCGATTGTCGGACTGGTGCGTGTGGGGCTCGGCACGAGTCCGTGGGTCCCGTGCGCGATCGGCTTCTGGCTTTTCGTCATCGGCACGCGCTGGGTGCGCGTATCAACCCGCTTGACCGACTGGCTCGGCCGCATCAGTTACTCGATCTACCTTCTCCATCCGATTGTGTTCATGGCGTTGCTGTGGTGGCTGTCACGACCATCGACGAACGCATGGTGGCGTCAGCAGCATCTCGCCGTGTATCTGCTGGTCAACGCGTGCATCACGATTGCGCTTGCTGCGCTGGCATTCCGCTTCGTGGAGAAGCCGGGCATCCGGCTGGGACACCGCTGGGCACGACGCTGGGAGGAGCGCGAGGCTCAGTCAGTGTCCGGCACCAGCGGCGACGTTGCCGAACGGCGGCTTCGCGAACCAGACCACCGGAATCATCGCGAGGAATAGCACGGTGCAGAGCAGGAACACATCGTTGACCGCAAGCGTCAGTGCCTGGCGGGTGACCAGCGCGTCGATGATGCTCAAGCCTCTTGCCGCTGGTCCGCCCAGCGCGCCAAGCCCGTTGATGTAGTCCATCGCGGCCGGACTGGTCGCGTTGACGTGTTCCGCGAGCACGGTGTGATGATACTCGCCGCGGTGCTGCCAGATCGTTACGGTTACTGCCGTCGACACGCTGGCCGCGAGCGTTCTGCAGAAATTGGCAACACCGGACGCAGAGGCGATCTGGTCGGGCTGCAGTCCCGAAAGAAAAATCTGGTTGAGCGGGATGAAGAAGCACGGGATGCCCATTCCCATGATGAAGCGGGGCCAGATCAGCTGGTTGAACGCCGCGTTGTCGGGGAAGCTCGCGAACCAGTACGAGGTGAATGCGAACACGATGAACGCGAAGGTGACCACCGAGCGCAGCTCAAGCCTCTGGATGTTGCGCCCGATGATCGGTGACAGCAGGAACGCAAGGATGCCGACCGGGGCGGTCGCATAACCAGCCCACGAAGCGGTGTAGCCGAGCACGGTCTGCAGCCACAACGGATACACCACGTTGATGCCGAAGAAGCCGACCATGCCGAACGACATCGCGGCGACACCGACGGTGAAATTGCGTTTTCGGAACAGCGTGAGATCGACGATCGGCTGGCGCTCGGTCAATTCCCATGCGACGAAGAACACCAGACTGACGATCGCGATGATCGCCAGCGCCGTGATGAACGGCGACGAGAACCAGTCCTTGTCGTTGCCGTTGTCGAGCATGAATTGCAGGCAGCCGATGCCGAGGACGAGCAACACAAGGCCGACGGCGTCGATCCGCGTCTTGACGATCTTCGACTCGCGGTTGCGCAGCAACGTCCAGGTGATCGCGACCGCCAGCAAGCCGACCGGTACGTTGATGTAGAAGATCCATGGCCACGAGTAATTGTCGGTCAGGAATCCGCCGAGGATCGGCCCGAAGATCGGAGCGACCACCACCGTCATCGCCCATAGCGCGAGCGCCAGTCCTTTTTTCTCGTTCGGATAGTTGTTGAGCAGCAGGCTCAGCGAGAGGGCCACCATGGGTCCGGAACCAGCGCCCTGCAGCAGCCGGCCGATCACCAGCATCGGCATGCTCGGCGCGAATCCACACAGCACGGACATTGCAACGAACAACAACGCGGAAATGCAGAAGCTGCGCACCTCGCCGAACTGGCGTGCGATCCATCCGCTCAGAGGTTGCATGATTGCGCTGGCGAGCGAATACGAACTGATTGCCCACGTTCCTTCCTGTGGGCTGACGCCGAGGCTGCCCGCGATGTGCGGCACCGAGACATTCACGATCGTGATGTCCAGCACTTCCATGAACGTCGCGAAAGCGACCGCGACGGTCAGCATTGCGAGCGGCGCGCCGGTCAGCGGAGGGAGCGGCGTGCGGTCGGCCGGAGTGGCAGCCATGGAGGTCGGACTCAGCGTACGGGGGCGAGGTTGGCCTGCACGATCGCATCTGCCTCGGCTTCGGCGTTGGCGAAATCACGGGCATACACGTCGGTCTGGGCGATCGCCGTCGTCGATGCCGTCGCAGCAAGAACGCTGCCGCTTCGATCGTGCGTATCGATGTTCACCGCGGTCGAGAGGCCGACGCGCAACGGCGATTTCTCCAGCTGCTTCGGATCGAGCGCGATGCGCACGGCGACGCGCTGCACCACCTTGATCCAGTTGCCGGACGCGTTCTGCGCGGGCAGCAGCGCGAAGGTCGAGCCGGTTCCCGCGCCGAGACCAACCACTGTGCCGTGGTACTCGAAATTTCCTCCGTACAGATCGCTCTCGACTGTTGCGGGCTGGCCGATGCGGATGTGCGCCAGCTGGCTTTCCTTGAAGTTCGCGTCGATCCACAGATCGTGCAACGGAATCACCGTCAGCAACGCCTGGCCGGGCTGCACGCGCGCGCCGACCTGCACGCCTCGCTGTGCGACGTAGCCGCCGATCGGTGCAACGATCGCGTTGCGCTCGCCGTTGATCCACGCCTCGCGAAACGCAGCCTTGGCCTGCATCACCGATGCGTTGTCACCGATCGGGGTGCCATCGACCAGCGCGTGCGACGCGTCCGCCTGGCGCGTGGCCAGTTCGAGCGCGGCTTTCGCGGTTTCAACCGCTTCACGCGCGTGGGCAACTTCTTCCGGCGCGATCGCCCTGTCGGCGAGCAATGGCTGCCGGCGCTGCAGATCTGCTTGGGCGCGCGCGAGATCCAGCTTGCGCGCGGCAATCGACGAGTCGTACTGCGACGCCATCGCCGTCTGCTGACGCACCTGGCGCACCGCATTGGCGAGTGCGCTCTTTGCTTTCGCAAGATTCACCTGCGAATCGGTCGGATCAAGCTTCACCAGCACCTGACCTGCGTCGACACGCTGCGTATCGTCCGCGAGGACCGCAATGACGGTTCCGGGTACTTGCGCCGACACCGCGACCTGGTTGCCGTTGACGTAGGCATCGTCGGTGACTTCCCGTTGCGAAAAGACCGTCACCCACAGAACGTACCAGACGATGCCGGCGACGATGAACAGCAGTGCGATCACGATGAGGATCACGCGACGCTTCTTCTTGCTCACCGGTGCGGCTTTTTCGGGCGTCGCCGGTTTTCTTTCGGGCGCGGCGGGGGCGGGCGTGTCGCTCATCGGGAGTGGGCTCGTTCAACGGAATGGGGTAGGGGCGCCGATGCGTCGGTTCCGCTGGAGACGGGCATGTCGTCCATGCGATAGCCGCCGCCGAGCGCCTTGTTCAATGCGATGTCAGCCGACACGGCCTGCGCATCGAGAGTGGCGGCGGCGTCGCGTTGCTGCAGCACTTGCGCTTGCGCGGCCAGCACGCTGCGATCGTCGCCGACCCCTCGTCGTGCACGCGCAACTGCGATATCGACAAGCGATTGTGCCGATGCGAGTTGTTGCTCGCGCTGATGCCGGCGCGCATCGATCTGTGCGAGCGTCAGCGCCTGCGTGGCGACTTCGCGCGCCGCGTCGACCACGCTCGCGTCGTACTGCGCGGCTGCGGAATCCAGTTGCGCCTGCGAAACGCCGTACGCCGCGCGTTGGCGCCCGAGTCCGAACAACGGAAGGTGCACGGCAGGCCCGAGTGCCGCGGTGCGGCTTGGTCCTGAAACGAGCTTTCCGAGATCGAGCGACTGCAAACCGATCATCGCGCCGAGACTGATGTCCGGATAAAACTCCGCACGCGCCGCGTCGACGCGGCGCATCGCCGCCTCGATTCGCCAGCGGTTCGCGGCGATATCCGGCCGTCGCGCCAGAAGGTCGATGCCGATGCCCTCGGGCAGGGTTGCGCTGATCGTCGGCAACGGTTTCGGATCGAGCTTCGGAAGATCGGCGGGCGACACACCGAGCAATGCGGCCAATGCCGCGAGGCGCAGTTGCGATGAACCTGCGAGAGCGGCCTGCTGTTCGCGTGCGCCGGCCAGTTGTGCATCGGCTTGATGGACATAGTCGGGTGCATCGATTCCGCTTGCTGCACGTCGCGCCGTGATGGCGCGCTGGCGCTCGTACGCGCTCACGGTGTCGTTCGCCAGCGCCAAACGTGCCTGATCGGCTTGCCAGCTGAAATAGGTGTCGGCGATGGCGGTCGTCAGCATCAGCGCTGCGGCACTGCGTTCGGCCTCGGCGGCGTGCGCCTCGTCGATCGCTGCAGCGACGGCAGCCCGCGTCTTGCCCCAGAAATCGAAGTCGTACTGGAACTGCAGGCTGAGATCACCCTGATTGTACCAGGTGAAGCC
Source organism: Dokdonella sp. (assembly GCF_039926425.1). Taxonomy (GTDB): domain Bacteria; phylum Pseudomonadota; class Gammaproteobacteria; order Xanthomonadales; family Rhodanobacteraceae; genus Dokdonella_A. The sequence continues at coordinate 1,357 of NZ_JBDSWZ010000303.1, read as the reverse complement.
GAGAAACTGCGGCGGAATCAGGCCGTTTTCGCTGAGACGCAACCTCTGCACCTGGCCATTCGCCTGAATCGACGCGCCTCCGGCCGCGCTGGCGACATCGATCGATCGCACGGCGGTATTGAATCGCTGGCGTGCCTGCTCAATGGACGGTGAGCCTGACGTCCCCTGTTCCTCGAGTCTGTCGAGCTGCGGATCGCCGTAGCGCTGCCACCAGCGCGCGTCCGGCCAGGCACCATTTGCGGGGGTCGGAACGCCGGCCAACGGGGCTTCGTTGCGCAGCTGCGGCATGTCGGGCTTCCGCGGAATCGAGCAGCCCGCGATGACGACCAGGGCGACGGCAACGAGCGGGCGGGGGACGATGGCAGTCATCGATGGGCTTCTGCGGTATCGGATCTGGATGCGCGTGACCCAAGCGGTCATTGCTGCGCCGAATGGTTTCGAACGACCCGACCCGCACCCCGCATGACACCTTCGAATGGCGCGCAGAAACATTCGCGCGGAAAGTCGATGTGCCGAGGCGAGGACGAGAGTCGAGCCGGGACCGGCTCTGGATAACAATACTATTGAGTTTTGTAATTCGGCGCAACGCCCGGATCAGCACCTTCAGGGCAAATCGGGCTCAGCGATAATCGCGGTGGCAGGCTTCGCAGGCATTGGCGATCGTGGTCAGCGCTTCGGCTTGGCGAGGACAGGGCGCGTTCGTGTCCCACTGGTCGATCGCGCTTCGCATTTCACTGGCGTACTGGCTGAAAACTCGATCCTTCGTTCCCGGCGGCATCAGCGCGCGTTCCAGATCCGTGGTCAGGAGTTTGAGGTGCGCCGCCGCATCCGCAACGCGTGGGACATCGCAGGTGCCAGTGCGCGCCGTGCTGCGCGCGTCGACCAGTTCATGCTGCATCACGTTCATCAGTCCGCGCGGCCATGCGTGACGGGCGGCAATCGCGTTGCCGGCCATGCTCGCCATCAGCGCGCCGGCGATCAGGCCGACGACCAGACAGATCAGGTAGCGCATCGGAAGGGCTCGTTCAAAACGCAATGGTAGCGCGCGCGGCATGGCTCGCCGACGACAGCGGCGATGCGCCACATGATGCTGCTACGCTGCGCGCCGTCATGAATTCCCCAGACTTCCACGAACGATTCAGCGGCGTCGATCGGCTGTATGGCGTCGGCAGCGTTGCTCGCCTTGCGCGGGCGCACATCTGCATCGTCGGAATCGGAGGGGTCGGATCCTGGGTCGTCGAAGCGCTGGCCCGCAGCGGCATCGGTCACCTCACACTGATCGACGCTGACGATGTGTGTGTCAGCAACACGAACCGGCAGCTGCACGCGCTCGATGGGGAATTCGGCAAACCGAAAG
>NZ_JBDSWZ010000302.1:0-20990 GCF_039926425.1 Dokdonella sp. | reverse complement strand
GCAGTGCTTCCTGATCGAGCGGCGCGCCAGCGCCATCCACCCACAATGTCGTCGCCGCGCTGTCAAGTTGCAGGGTGGCCGTGACGCCCGCGCGCGCGACGCGATCGGCTTCGCGTACCAGTGCGGCGGCGTCCCGACGGTACTGCACGACATAGGGCCCACTCGTTCGCATGTCGTAGTACGCGCTGATGTCCACTTCCACCGAGCGCGACTCGCCAGGCTTCAACTCGATGTAATCATCAGCCTGCGGCGCAGGCCGCTTGACCATCCGGCCGGTGTAGTCGACCGGCTCGCCGTTGAACGTCACGTCGAACAGCTCCGATTCGACGCCGTCCAGGGGCGTTTGCCAGCGCAACACGTGAATCGGCGATGCCGATTCATTGACCACGGTGAACGCGACCATTCCACTGCCGCTGTCGCGGCTTTGCGAAGGCGCGTCCAGTGCGACCCGAATGCCGCCGCCGGCTGCCAGCGCACTGCCAGCCACGCCGGACAACAAGACAAGTGCCCCCAACAAAATGCTGCGCATGATGGTCTCTCTCCTGAGCCTGAAGGGAATGCCGAAAAACCGGCACGCGGTCTCTCTGGACCGCCAGACCAGTGTATGCCACGCCTTCGCGGCGCAAACCGCGACGGTGTTCGCGATCAGCGCTGAAGGGCCGCGGTCGTCGGCGCGCCGTCGAACCCGTCGAAGAACACGTTGTCGAGGACGATCACCGTGCCGCGCATTCCGGTCGTCAGATCTCCGTGCTGCTCGCAGAAGTATCCGAATGCGCCCACGCGTGTGAAGGCGATCGTGTACGACCAGGGGCGATCGCTTGGCGACGTGTTGGTGTTGCAGTTGAAGCCGCATGCAAAGCTGCCGTCATCGGCGATGACGTTGTGCAGACCGCCCGCGTTCTCGAACCGGATCCTGTCGTTTTGCCGGATCGTGATGACCTGCGGCGTAAACGTGATGTCCGGGTTCGCGGTGACGATGTAGGTTGCCGCCGTCGCGTTTGAAGCCCACGTGAAGAACACGAGCGAGCACGCCAGCGACAACAACACAAAGCCACGCATCACATCATGAACCCGAGATCGGACGAGCCGAAGCGGCCGAGATTCGGAAACAGCGTGGAGAGGTCGCCTTCGGCAACATCGAACCAACGCGCAAGCGTCGCCGAATACTGGTCCACGGCAATCCTGGGGATGATCTGACCGCCGCCGGTATCGTCCGGATTGCCGTGCGGCGATTCGTCGTTGTAGCGCGCCAGCGACGGCATGTCGCCGTAGAAACGCTGACCCCGAACGGCGCCGCCGACGACGAAATGGTGAGCGCCCCAACCATGGTCGGTGCCGTCTTCATTCACCGCAAGGGAACGCCCGAAATCGGACGCGGTGAACGCCGTCACGCCATCGGCGATGCCCATCTGTGTCGTTGCGTCATGGAACGCGCGCAGCGCCTGCGACATTTCCTGCAGGTTCTGCATCTGGTTGTCGATCTGCGCGCTGTGGGTGTCGAAGTTTCCGGCCGACACGAAGAACACCTGTCGCTGCATCCCGAGCGCGGATCGGACACTGATCAGCCGCGCGACCATCTGCAGCTGACGACCGAAATCGGTGTCCTGGAACGGGGTGCTCCACGTTGGCGGGGTGTCCCCGAGCGCTTCGGAGATGATCCGGTAGTTGCCGATCGAACGGCTGGTCGCATCGGCATACGCGCGCTCGAGAACGTTGGTCTGCGTTCCCGTTGCGATCAGCGCGTTGTAGGCTGCTGTGTTGGCCGCAATCTCGCTGTCGTTGCATCCACCGATCCAGCAATCCTGGCCATTGTCGTGATAGTTCATCCGGCTCACGCCGGACGGGTTCATGGCGTACGGATTCACGATCGATCCGCGCTGGAACCTGTTGTTGTCGCCGAGCGTGATGCTCATCGGCGCCTGGCCGCTGTTTGCGGCATGCAGCAGATCCGCAACGTGACCGCCCCACCCGTCGGCATTCGAATCGTCCGGTCGCGACGTCTGCCACTGGTTGGTCTGGTCGTCGTGCGAATAGAGCTGCGGCGGCGTCGCGACGCTGTCGTTCTGATACTGCGCCTGGGTGATCGGGTACAGCAGGCTTCCGACGTTCGCGACGATCGCGGCCTTGCCCGTATTGAACAGATTGCCGAGCCCCGCGTTTCCGGGAACATCGTCGCCATCGAAGGTGCCAACGCGCGATTTCATCGCCGGGTGCAGACCATAGTTGTCCGGACCGTTTCCTTGCCCGGCCGCGATCATCAGTGGCATCAGGTCCGCGGCCGGCAGTGCGAGCCCGCCGCGCGACGCAACGTAGTCGGTGCGGTCCTGGCCGCTGACGGGCACGATCGTGTTGAAGCTGTCGTTTCCGCCGTACATGAAGACGCACACCAGCGCCTTGTAGTCGGTGAACGAATACGGCCTCGCGTTCGCCGCCGCGGCCATCAGGCGCAGGCTTCCAAATGCGGAATAGACACTCGCTCCGCCGAGCGCGGCGCAAATGCTCTTGCGAAGGAATTGCCGACGATTCACGTGCATGTGCGCGGCCTCATTTCTGGATCGAATATTCGGGGGAATTCATGATCAGGTACAGCAGATGCTGCACGCGTGTGCGGCCTTGCGGATGCCGCGGCGGATCGTCCTCGATCGCGTTCAAGCGGGTCACAAGCACGCTGTGCATGAACGGTGACATCTGCCCGTTCATCAGCAGCAGGCTGTACTGGTCGACCAGTTGCGCCGGGTCGCTGACTGCGAGCGCCGCGTCGGCGTCCTCGTCCAGCTGCAGCGTGTCCGCATCGCCGCCATCCCAGCATGCGTCGCTCGCGGTGTAGTAGCAGAAGATCTGGTAGTAGAGATTGTTGGGCGTTTCGACCGCCATCGTGTCACTGAGGATCTGGAATTCCGGGCTCAGCAATCCGCGCGTGGCCACTTCACCGGGCTGGGCAAAGTCCGGCTTGAAGAAATTGAACACGGTCGGTGACCGCAGAGGCGCCTGGCCGTACAGGTCCTCGATCCCCGGGTAGGTCTGCAGGTTGCCGATCGTTCCGTTGGCCGAGCGTCCGTCCATCGCGCGCCACAGATGCGTCGCCTTGAGCAGAGGTTCGCGCAGCTTGCCGAAGGTGTCCGGATGCTGCCATTGCCCATAGCGCGCTTCGCTGTCGAGCAGGATCGACTTGACCACCGCCTTCAGGTTGCCGCGCACGCCGCTGCCGTCGTTGTTGAACACCTGGGCGACACGCTGCACGTATGCCGGAGTTGGATTGCTGGTGACCAGGCGCTGGATCAGGCGCGTCGCGATGAACGGCCCGACATTCGGATGACGGAAAAGATTGTCGAGTGCCGCCGTCATTTCCTGCTGCGCGTTACCGCCGTGAATCAGCAGTCCGTTGGCGAGCGACGCACCGGTGTAGTTCAGCAGCTGCTTGTCCTGCGTGTCGTCGTGGTACGACTCGACCGGCTGCATCGGATTGCGCCAGCGCGCGTCGTCGCTCGCGTTGGGGCCGCAGTACGTGTAGGTATCGTCCGTACAGCAGTCGTAGCTCTGCGGGTCGCAGCCGATGCTGTTCCAGTCCCACCCGGTGAACACCGCGGCGAATCCGTGGACCACCGATTGATCGTAGGTCGGAATCGGAATGCCGCCCGACAGCTTCGGTGTGCCGTCAAGGTTGAGTTGATTGAGGCCAACGGAAAACAGCTGCATCACTTCGCGCGCGTAGTTCTCGTCCGGATGGATGTTCTGCTCGGCATCCGCTTTCTGATTCTGGATCGAGCTCAGATAGATGCCCATCACCGGGTGCTTCGTCACGTCTTCCAGCAGCACGCGATAGTTTGCGAATGCATCATTGCTCAGAAGATCGTAGAAACTCGCCAGGCCCCACTTCTGGTCGCGCAACGCGCCGTTGTCGTTGGACACCACGAAGATTTCGCTCAGCGCAAACGCAACGCGCTGACGCAGCTGATCGGTCCGCGCATTGTTCGGAAAGCCGCCACGACTCGGATCGGGCGTCCCGGCGGCATTGATGCTCCAGATCGCCAGCCGAACGTCATCGCTGAGGTAGTCGTCCGGATGCTCGGCATAGGCCCAGTCGATATACGGAACCTGCGTCGACGGCGTCGCCGTGAACTGCTCGTTGAGCCAGCCCTGGTAACCGACCGTGCGCAGGTGCGTGATGTCGGCAGCGGTCGGACCGAAGGTCGCCTGGGTCAGGAAGCGCGCCGCAGCAGCATCATTGCCCGGACCATTCGCGGTGCCATCGAAACTGTCGTTGAACGCCGTGTCCGGCCAGTGACTCAGGCCCTGCGCGACCAATGGTGACGCGCACAGAAGGACGACAAGGGTTGCAGCGGACAATCGCCGACTCGCGCGCATGATGGCGGAACTCCGTTCGACCCCGGGCGGGGTCACGCCGGACTTTAGGGCCGCTGTCATCGCGCGATGATGACGCACGCCGCACTTGTGCAACGGAAAGCGAGGAAATTTCAGTCTTTCGACGATTTCCTTTTGCCAACCGGCCTCGGAGGCATCGCGCGACCGCGGTCCGCCGATGTTCGTTTCTTCGGCTCGGGCGGACCCCACAACACGTCATCGAGAGTGCCGCGCCATCCATACGATGCACGATCGACACGACCTGCGTTGACGGGCACACCCTCAGCAGCCAGACGCCGAACCTGTTCGCGGTAGGCAGCACTCCCTTCCGGAAATGCGATCCGGCGATCCGCACGCAGCACACGGAACCAGGGCAACGCCGCGTCCGCCGCGGATTCGCTCAGGATTCGTCCAACCAGACGGGCACGGCCCGGCAAGCCGGCCCGCGCAGCGATCTCGCCGTAGCTCGCGACGCGTCCGCGCGGGATCGAACCGATCGTGTCTACGATTGCCAGATGATGACGCGCCGCTTGGGATGCCTCACGTGTCATGGCTTTCTACGACGCCGACCGGATCGACACGCCATGCCTCGGGCCAGGTTCATCGAACGGGCTGCTACCATGTGGATCGAACCCGACGGAGAACGGCAGTGCAGAGTTTCGAACAAATCCGCTCCCATGTCGGCAGCCGTCACACGCTGCGGTCCAACGATCCGTACCTGATCAGCTTCGACATCGAACTGGCACACGACCGTCACCAGGGCGTGTACCTGGCTGAGATGGAAGATGAGGAAGGCGCCAAGTATCTGCGCATCTCGACGCCCATCGGCCCCTACACCGGCATGGACGGGCTGCGCTGCCTGCGCTTCAACTGGGAACAGCGAACCGGCTACCTGGCGGTCAGCGATCTCGAGGGGTCTCCGTACCTGCACCTGTGCGAAAACCGTCCCTACACGTTGCTGTCAGATACCGAAATCGATCGGGTGATTGCGGAGCTCGGTGCCCTCGGCGACCGCATGGAACAGGCCATTTCCAGCGGCGGCGACACCTTCTAGCGAACGTCGGTCAGAGTGGATGGAATCACACTCGCCAGCGCGATCACTCGGCCCAGCCGAGCAGCCTTGCTGCTCGCACCATCAACCAGGCAAGCGCCCCGGTGATCGGCAGCGTCAGGATCCACGCCCACAGCATCCGCTCGACGATCGTCCAGCGGATGGCGTTGGCGCGTTTGGCCACACCGACACCGAGGATCGCCGCGGAGATGTTGTGCGTGGTGGAGACCGGGATGCCGAAGTGCGACGCGGTCAGGATGATGCTGGCTGACGCGGATTCGGCGGCGAAGCCGTTGATCGGATGCAACTTCACGATCTTGTGACCCAGTGTCTTGATGATGCGCCAGCCTCCGACCGCGGTTCCGGCCGCCATGATCAGCGCGCACAGCACCTTGATCCACGTCGCAATCTCGAACTGTCTGGACGCGTCTTCCTCGATCCGCAGGAAATGCAGCCAGGATGGTACGTGGTCAAGCGTGCCCGACGCGGTCGCACCTGCGAGCGCGAGCGCGATGATGCCCATCGTCTTCTGCGCGTCGTTGAGGCCATGCGACAGGCCCATCGCGCTCGCCGACACGAGCTGCGCCTTGCCGAAGAACGCGTTCGCGAAACGGGTGCGGCCGAGTTTCTGCAGACGCCCGGTGCGTGAGCCGAGAAACTCCATCAGCGAAAACAGCAGCCCCATCAGAAGGAAGCCGAGAATGAACCCGGCCACCGGCGAGGTGACCATTGGAAGCACGACTTTCGGCAAGACGCCTTTCTCACCCCACCAGTGCGCCCCACCCTGCGCCCAGATGATTGCGTGCCAGTTGTCGTGTGCCGCCGCGAGCGCCGCGCCGCTGAGTCCGCCGACGAGAGCATGCGACGAGCTGGACGGCAAACCCCACCACCAGGTGATCAGGTTCCAGATCACCGCGCCGAGCAGCGCGCAGATGAGCACCACCGGCGTCACCGCGACGACATTGGTGTCGATCAGTCCGGAGGCGATGGTTTTCGCAACAGCGGTGCCTGCCAGCGCGCCGATCAGGTTGGTGGTTGCTGCGAGCAGCACCGCCTGGCCGGGGCTCAGCACCTTGGTTGCCACCACGGTCGCAATCGAATTGGCGGTGTCGTGGAAACCGTTGATGTATTCGAAGGCCAGCGCAATGAACACGACCAGCAGGACGAGAGCGAGTTCCATCAAAGACGATCCTGTTCGAGGCGGCGGACGCCGGGCTTCGTTGCTGCGCGGGAATCAGGAATTCTTGAGGACGATCTGATAGGCCACGTAACCGGCGTCGCGACAGCGGTCGATGGCTTTTTCGAGCAGCTCGAACAGATCCTTGAGGAGGAGGATGCGGATGGGTTCGTGGCGGCCGCTGTAAAGGTCACGGTAGACGTCGATCAGCAGCCGGTCGGCTTCGCTTTCGATCGACTGCAGACGTTCGTGGAGCGAGGTCATCGATTCAAGATTCATGCGGCGCAGCTGCGCGACCATCTGCGCGATCACTTCGCCCGCCTTTTCCAGCAACCCTGCGCGCGACGCGAAATCGACGTCACCCAGCCGGTCTGCGGCGAGCGAGTAGCGCTCGGCAAACTTCGAGATCGACTTGGTGATCTTGTTGAGTGCCGCCGACAGCGCCTCGATGTCCTCGCGATCAAGCTCGGTCACGAACGTGTTGACGAGTTCCTGGCTGATCTGTGCCGACAGGTCCTTCTCGCGCTTGCGGGCGAGCATGAACTCGTCCAGCGACGGCGCCAATGGCTGCGCACGGAACATGCGCACGAGGGCGGAGGCTGAGTCTTTCGCCGCCTCGGCGCTGGCGTCCAGCAGTCCGTAGAACTTGTCGCCCTTGCCGAAAATCGTCTGCAACGAAAACATGGCTGCGCCTTTGGTCGACCGGACTGTGTGACGGTTATGTTACCGCAGCACAGCGCGATGACAGCAAGGTCGATGCATCCGAAGGCGTCGCGGTAGGTCGCACAGCTGTTGATACACTCCACGCCGGCCCTCAACGCCCTCTCGGACACCGGATGCTGCTCGAATTCGCCCTGGTCCTCCTGCTCGCCTTGCTCAACGGCTTCTTCGCGTTGAGCGAAATGGCATTGATGACGGCCCGCCAGAGCCGCCTCAAGCAACTCGCCCGCGACAGTCGCCGGGCGCAGCTGGCCCTGTCGCTGATCCAGCAGCCCGAGCGATTCCTCGCCACCGTCCAGGTCTTCATCACGTTGCTGCAGATCAGCGCGGGTGCCGCGATCGGCGCCGACATCGGCGACCGCATCGCGATCGCCTTCGATGCGCTCGACATCCCCTACCTCGATCGCTACAGCGTTGCGATCGGCGTATCGCTCAGTGTCACCGGCATCACCTTCCTCAACATGCTGTTTGGCGAACTGGCGCCCAAGCGCATCGCGCTGGTCGATCCGGAGAAATTCGCGATCGCCGTGGCGGCGCCGATGCGCTTCATGACCTGGCTGGCGACGCCGTTCGCTTTCATTCTGATCCGACTGACGCGGGTGCTGCTGCGCATGCTGCGGATGGACAAAGTCAGCCGCGAACAGGTGAGCGAAGACGAAATCCGCCTGCTCGTCGCCGAAGGCGCGGACCAGGGCGTCATCGATTCCGACGAACACAACATGGTCAACCGCGTCCTCCGCCTCGGTGACCGCAGCGTCGACAGCGTGATGACGCCGCGCATGCGCATCACCTGGCTCGACGCCGCGGCGACACTCGACGAGAATCTTGCGGTGATGCGCGAAACGCCCTATTCCAGTTACCCCGTGTATCGCGGCGGCGAACAGGACATTCTCGGCGTCCTCGAAGTCAAACGTGTCATCGGCCACATTGCACAGGGTGCCTCGACGGACCTGTTCGCAACACTCGGAAAGCCGCTGTACGTGCCCGCGACCGCGCGCGCACTCGACCTGCTGGAAGAGTTCCGCGACGCGCAGACGCCGTTTGCGCTGGTGGTCGACGAATATGGCGACATTGAGGGCGTGGTCACGCTCAACGATCTCCTCTCTGCGGTGGTCGGCAAGTCCGCAACGCCGCAGGCGGAGACGCGCGAACACCCGATCGTCCAGCGCGAAGACGGCAGCTGGCTCGTCGACGGCAGCGTCGGCACCGACGACCTGCGCGAACTGCTCGAACTGACCGATTTGCCGAACGAGGACGAACACGATTTCCGCACTGCGGCCGGAATGGTCGTCGCGCACTTCGGCCGCATTCCGAATGCAGGCGAGCATTTCAACTGGAATGGATTCCGCTTCGAGGTGGTCGATCTCGACGGCGCGCGGATCGACAAACTGCTGATCGGGCGCGTGGAGAGTTGACGCACGGGCGTCTTGCATTCCCGGCCCGACAGGGCATCGCGGCTGAAGCCGCTCCCACGTGGATCAAAGCGCATGCTTTCCCTTCCCCCGGCGCAGCGGGAGAAGGTGCCGAAGGCGGATGGAGCGCCCTTGATCTTTGAGTTCCTGATCCTTCACCCGACGACAAGCGCGCCCGTCCGATCTTCGGGCACCTTACCCCGCTGCGCCGGGGGAAGGAAAAGCAACAGGGCTCGCGCGCCTATTCTTCGTGATGTGCATCTGCAGGTTCGGCCGGTCGTAGCGAAAGCCCGCGCGCAATCCTTCCCATCCGCGTCGCGTCGGCGAGAATTCCACGCAAGACGCGCAATTCGCGCAAATCGGGCTGGGCGCGCAGGAAGAATCGTCGCAGCCGCTGCATGATCGTGCGCGGCGAACGGCCCTTATGGAAATCGATGTCGTCGAGCGTCTGCGCCAGATGCGCGAAAAACCCCTCCATCGCGTCGGCACTTGCCGGTTGCTCGATCACCGGTGCCGACACGACCTCTCCACGAGCGAGCCACGCGACGCGCAGTTCGTATGCGATCACTTGCACCGCCTGGGCCAGATTCAACGAGGAATAAGTCGGGTCACTCGGAATCGCGATGGCCGCGTGGCAGTGCTTGATCTCGTCGTTGTCCAGACCGACGCGCTCGTTGCCGAACAGCAGCGCGACCTCATAGCCCATCGCGGCGGCATCGAGCACGCGTTGCGCAGCTTCGCGCGGCGTCAACTGTTCCATGACCACTCCGCGACGGCGAGCGGTGGCTCCGAGCACCAGGCGACAGTCGGAGATCGCAGCCGGCAGATCCGTACTGATCACCGCGGCATCGAGCACGTCGTCCGCGCCGACCGCGAGGGCGGTCGCCTCGGGGTGCGGGAACGCGTGCGGCGTCACCAGTCCGAGCCGATGCAGCCCCATCGTGCGGATCGCGCGCGCCGCTGCGCCAATGTTCCCCGGATGCGACGTGTTGACGAGCACGAAGCGTACTTGGGCGAGAGTGTCGGGAGCGTTTTGGTCGGTCATGTCACGAGGCGGAATTGGGGGTTTGGAGCGGGCGCAACGGGCCAATCCGTTTGGTCGACACGCGCCGATCTGCTACCCTGCGCGCCTTTCGCGTCCCCGACGACGCGGACCGTTCTTTTCCAGCCGTAGCGAATTCCAGCATGCCAAGACCCGCCGTCAATGTCGCGGTGCGCGCCGCGCGCGCCGCCGGACAAATCATCCTGCGCTACATGAATCGTCTGGAAAGCCTCGACATCATCGAGAAGCAGCGGCACGACTACGTGTCGGAAGTGGACAAGCTCGCAGAGGCGGAAATCATACGCGAACTGCGGCGCGCGTTTCCGCGCGACGCAATTCTCGCCGAAGAATCGGGCGCATCCGGCAAATCGAAAAACGTGTGGGTGATCGATCCGCTCGACGGAACACACAACTACCTGCGTGGCATCCCTCATTTTTGCGTGTCGATCGGACTTCTGGAAAACGGCGAACCCACGCTCGGCGTCGTCTACGACCCGCTGCGCGATGAACTCTTCACCGGCGATCGCGGCAACGGCGCTTACCTCAACGACCGGCGCATCCGCATCGGCAAGCGCGAGGGACTTGGCGGCGCCCTGCTGATCACCGGATTCCCCTATCGTCAGCGCCGGCATCTGGACGCGCAGCTCAACATGACCCGCGCGCTGCTGGTGGAAGCGGAAGACATTCGCCGGACCGGATCCGCAGCTCTCGACATCTGCTACGTCGCTGCCGGACGCGTCGACGGATTCTATGAAATCGGTCTGAAACCGTGGGACATGGCTGCTTCCTGCGTCATGGTGCGAGAGGCCGGCGGACGCTACTGCGATTTCGCCGGTCGCGACGGATTTCCGCCCAGCGGCAACCTGATCGCCGGCAACGTCAGCGTCGCCAATGCAATCGTCAAGACGATCGCCCCCGAGTTGCCGCCAATCCTCGCACTGCCGTAGCAGCGCAACTCCCTTCGGCGACGCAGCAGACGTCGCTCCGCCGTCATGCGCACGTCCGCCTCGGCGGATTTCGCGCGGCGCCAATTGTTCCAATCCGAACGCAGAGACCGAACGGCGTCGCGACAGCGACGGCAGCGTTTGCGCATTCCGTCGCGCACAGCAGGTATCGAGGCGGTCGCTGATCCGTCAAAATGGCGGTTGGGCCCTGCTTGCCGGGCCTTTGTTTCCGTCTTCACCGGATGCTCATGAACCTGCCTGCCAACTACGAACAGATCCCGCTCAAGGAATACGCCGAACGCGCCTACCTCGACTACTCGATGTACGTGGTGCTCGACCGCGCCCTGCCCTTCGTCGGCGATGGTCTCAAGCCGGTTCAGCGGCGCATCGTCTATGCGATGAACGACCTCGGGCTTGGCGCGACGGCGAAGCCGCGCAAATCCGCATTGACCGTCGGTGAAGTGCTCGGCAAATACCATCCGCATGGAGACAGCGCCTGCTACGAAGCGATGGTGCTGATGACCCAGCCGTTCTCGTACCGTTACCCGCTGATCGACGGCCAGGGCAATTTCGGGTCGACCGAAAATCCGAAATCGTTCGCCGCGATGCGCTACACCGAGGCGCGCCTGACGCCGCTGGCCGCGCTGTTGCTGCAGGAGATCGACCAAGGCACGGTGGAATGGGTGCCGAACTACGACGGCACGCAGCAGGAGCCGTCGTGGCTTCCTGCGCGCGTTCCGCATGTGTTGCTCAACGGCGGCACCGGAATCGCGGTCGGCATGGCCACCGATATCCCGCCGCACAATCTGCGCGAGGTCGCGACCGCGTGCATTCGCCTGCTGGACGAGCCGAACACCACGCTGGCGGAGCTGCTCGAGCACGTGAAGGGGCCGGACTTCCCTACCGCCGCCGAGATCATCACACCCGCGAACGAGATCGCCGCGATGTACGCGACCGGCCACGGCTCGGTGCGCTGCCGCGGCGTGTACATCAAGGAAGACGGCGACGTCGTCATCACCGCGCTGCCCTACCAGGTGTCGCCGTCGAAGATCGTCGAGCAGATCGCCGCGCTGATGAACGCGAAGAAGCTGCCCATGCTCGAGCAGATCCGCGACGAATCCGATCACGAGAACCCGATCCGCATCGTGCTGATTCCGCGCTCGAACCGCGTCGATCTTGACGAGATGATGCAGCATCTCAATGCGACGACCGACATCGAGAAGAGCTTTCGCATCAACCTCAACATGATCGGGCTCGACGGCAAGCCGCAGGTGAAGAACCTGCGGCAGATCCTCGTCGAGTGGTTGCGCTTCCGCCAGGACACGGTCACCAAACGACTGGAGTTCCGCCTCGCGAGGGTCGAGCGGCGCCTGCACCTGCTCGAAGCGCTGCGCATCGCGTACCTCAATCTCGACGAGATCATCCGCATCGTCCGCACGGAAGACGAACCGAAACCGGTGCTCATCGCGCGCTTCAAACTCAGTGAGGAACAGGCCGATTACATTCTCGAGACACGCCTGCGCCAGCTTGCGCGGCTGGAGGAGATGAAGATCAGCGGCGAGCGCGACGAACTGGAGGAGGAGCGCGCGCGCATCAACGTGGTGCTCAACTCGAAGGCGCGCCTGAAAACGCTGATCAAGGACGAATTGAAGGACGACGCGAAGAAGTACGGCGATGATCGTCGGTCGCCACTGGTCGAGCGATCGGTGTCGCAGGCCCTCGATGAAGCAGCCCTGGTGGCGAGCGAACCGGTGACCATCGTGTTGTCGGCAAAAGGCTGGATCCGCTCGGCGAAGGGGCATGACGTTGACGCGCCGTCGCTGGGTTATCGCGACGGCGACTCGTTCCTGGCTTCGGCACGCGGTCGGACCACGCAGCAGGTGGTCTTCATCGACTCGACCGGACGCAGCTACTCGACATCTGCCCACACCTTGCCGTCTGCGCGCGGCAACGGCGAGCCGCTGACCGGTCGCTTCGCGCTGCCGACCGGTGCGCGTATCGATGCAGTGGCCATCACCGACGCGAACACCAGGCTGGTTCTCGCGTCCGATTTCGGTTACGGCTTCGTGACGAAATTTGAAACCCTGCTGGCCAACAAGAAGGCCGGCAAGCAGGTCCTCAACATGGACGACGACGCGCACGTGCTTGCCCCGCCGCTGGTGGCGGATTCCGCGCGTGATCGACTCGTGGTGGCGACGAGCGCAGGTCACGTGCTGATGTTTTCCGTTGCCGAGCTGCCGGAACTCGACAAGGGCGGCAAGGGCAACAAGCTCATCGAAATTCCAAAGGTCAAGCTCGCCAATGGCGAACGTGTCGTCGGCATCGCGGTGGTCGCCGAGGGCAAGGGCGAAGTCACGTTGTATGCCGGTCAACGCAAGCTCACCCTGAAATGGGCCGATCTGGTCGAGTACGGCGGTACGCGTGCATCGCGTGGTTCCCTGCTGCCGCGCGGATTGCAGAGGGTGGAGAGAATCGCGACGACGGGATGAGCGCACTCCGTTCCTGAACGATCCGGATCCTGAACGATCCGGCGAAGCTGTACGACACGAAAAGGTACACTTGAACTTGTGTACCTCGATGTCGGAACGTCGCCGTGTTCGGTGAACCACAAGGAGCAAGCGCCATAATGCAGACGGAGAGACGAATCGACGACGCGGCAGCGTGGTACGCCAGCCGTCCATGGACCGCGCACTATCCGGGTTTCATGCTCAGCGAGCTCGACGTACGCGCTGACGAAACGATGCTGTCGCTGCTGCTCGACGCGTGCGATCGCTACGCCGACCGCGTTGCATTCGAACTCGATGGAACATTGCTCACCTTTCGCGAATGGCATCGGCAGTCGGATGCATTGGCGCGGTTCTTCGTGCACGAATGGAAGCTGCAAGCCGGCGATCGCATTCTCGCGATGATGCCGAACCTGCCCGCATATCCGATCACCGTGCTGGGTGCATGGATCGCCGGTCTCGCGATCATGCCGGTGTATTCGCAGGCAACCACGCAGGAGATCGAAGCCCCGATTGCGGCAATCCTGCCGAAAGGGATCGTCGGACTCGACGTGCTGATGGACAAGTTCCGCGCCGCGACCGGTGCACGTGACATCCGCGAACTCGTCGTTTCCGCGCCGCATGCTCTTTTCGGCATCGCGGGTCCGTTGCCGACCCACGCGTTTGCATTTGATGCGGCGATCACCAATGGTGCATCGCTGCCACCGGTCGAGCGCAACATCGGACCGGACGATCTGGCGTTGATGGCCTACACCGGCGGCACCACCGGTGTCTCAAAGGCCGTTCGCATTACCCAATTCAACATGCGCATCGGTGTGGAGATGTTGCGTGCCGCGCTTGCGGCGACCGAAGCGCACGCCAACGCCGACGGCGGACTCGTCATCAGCGTTCATCCGTTCTCGCACTCGGCCGGCATGTCGGTGAATCTGCTCAACTATGCGAGCAAGGGCGTGACGCAGTTGCTGTTTCCGAAGATGACCGACACGGCTGCTGTGGTCGCCGGCTGGCGTGGCCGCGCGGTGCACTCGATGCTTGCAGGCCCGGCGTTCTACAACCACCTCACGACGACAGCGGGTTTCGCCGAGCTCGACTTCTCCGAGCTGCACACCGGCTGGGTAGGCGGCATGGCACTGCGTGCGGATATCCGCGATCGCTGGGAGTCGATCACCGGCAAGCCGCTGTATCAGGGATACGGCCTGACCGAAACGTCGGCGCCGATCACCGCGGAACTCGGCGACGAACGTTTCATCGGCAGTGTCGGATTTCCATTTCCTTCGGTCGAAGTGACGATCCGCGATCCCGATTCGGACGACCTCGGTGCGGTTCCGCCCGGCGAGATCGGGGAAGTGTGGCTGCGCGGTCCTTTCATCATGTCGGGCTATGATCAGCGCCCGGATGAAACTGCGCGCACGATGACTCCCGATGGCTGGTTCCGTACCGGCGATCTCGGGCGCATGAACGACAAGGGTGCGCTGTACCTGCTCGGCCGGATCAAGGACATGATCCTGGTCGATGGCGCAAACGTGTACCCGGCGTCCATCGAAAACACCGTTGGACAGCACCCGCATGTCGCCGACGTGTGCGCGGTTGCAATGCCCGATGACGAGGACGGCGAACGCGTTCGACTGTTCGTGGTACGGCGGCATGCCGAACTCGACGAAGCGGCGCTCATCGACTGGTGCGTTCCGCGTATGTCGCACTACAAGATACCCAAGCGCGTCGACTTCATCGATGCGCTGCCGCGGTCGGCGGTCGACAAGATATTGCGGCGCGAACTCGCCGACTGGCCGCTCGGCTGATTTGCCGGCGTTTGCCTGTGCGGCGATTGCATGACAGCGAGCAAACGATGGCGCTTCTGTGGGAGCGGCTTCAGCCGCGAAGCGGTTGCGCGTCGATCTCCGGAACGCTTCGCGGCTGACGCCAGCACCGCGCGGGTCCCGTCAACCGGCCGATCGATCATTGCCGTGAACGATCCCGATTGCTCGATATCATGGTGGTGCCCGGACATTGGCCGGCGCGCAATTCTTCGCGCCCGACCGTCACACGCCTCGTCTATCATGCACGTCCTTTTTTACGCCTCGGTGCAACGATCGTGATGCGCTTCCTCCGGAGGTTCGCCGCACTGCTGTTCGTGTTGGTTGTCGTGATTTTTTTCTCCGCATGGCTGGCATTGCGCGGCAGTCTGCCGGAGTACGACGGCACCATCCGATCGACTGCGCTCACCGCACCGGTGAGCGTCGAGCGCGATGCGCTCGGCACAGTGACCGTGCGGGCGGTGAATCGCCTCGATGCGGGATGGGCGCTCGGCTACGCTCACGCGCAGGAGCGCTACTTCGAGATGGATCTGCTGCGCCGGCGCGCAGCGGGCGAATTGGCCGAACTGTTCGGCAGCGCCGCGCTGCCACTCGACCGCGCGGCACGCGCGCATCGCATGCGAGCACGAATGCAGGCAGCTTATTCGGCGCTGCCTGCGGCAGATCGCGAGGCGATCGATCGCTATCGCGATGGCGTCAATGCCGGAATCACCGCGCTGTCCGTTCGCCCGTTTGCGTACCTGCTGACGCGCAGTGCGCCCGCTCCGTGGCGAAGCGAAGACAGTCTGCTGATCATCGCCGCGATGGCTTTCACGTTGAACGATTCCGAAGACGCGCGCGAATTGGCATTTGCACGAATGCATGCAGCGTTGCCTGCATCGGCATTCCGATTCCTCACGGCGAGCGGCGGCGCGCAGGACGCGCCCATCGCGGGCGCTCCACTGACATGGCCCGACATTCCCGACGCGGCAGAACTCGACCTGCATGCGCTCGACGCGCACCTGCTCAAGCACGCGAATACGACGGTGGATCGAATCCCCGGCAGCAACAGTTTTGCCGTCAACGGCGCACTCGCCGATGGGGCGGCGCTGGTCGCAAACGACACGCACCTCGATTTGCGCGTGCCCAGCCTGTGGTTTCGGGCGCGACTGATCTATCCGAATCCGCGCAGAGCCGGACACACAACCGATGTCAGCGGCGTCGGGCTTCCAGGCACATCGGCGATCGTCATCGGCAGCAACGGCAACGTCGCGTGGGGTTTCACCAACAGCTACATCGACACCGCCGACTGGGTGCGCGTGCTGCGCGACCCGGCCGATTCGAGCCGCTATCGCACCGCAGACGGCTGGATGTCGATCGTGAAACACAGCGAGACGATCCGCGTGCACGGCGCTGCGGATGCGACGCTCGACATCGAAGAGACACGCTGGGGACCGATTCTTGGAAAGGAGGTCGACGGCACGCCTCTCGCGCTGGCGTGGAGCGCGCAGGAGCCCGGCGCAATCAATCTCGAACTGATGCGTATCGATCAGGCGGAAACCAGCGATGAGGCAATTGCCATCGCGCAAGCGAGCGGGCTCCCGCCGCAGAATTTCGTGGTTGGAGATCGTCAAGGCAGCATTGCGTGGACCATCGCGGGTCGAATCCCCAACCGGATCGGCGGATTCGATCCAGCGCTTCCTGCTGACTGGTCCGCGCCCGCGACCGGATGGGATGGTTGGGTCGGCACGTCTGACACGCCGCTGATTTCCAACCCGCCATGGCAGCGGCTGTGGACCGCAAACCAGCGCGTCGTCGAAGGTCCCGCCCTCGCCCTGCTCGGCGACGGCGGATACGACCTTGGCGCGCGCGCAGCACAGATCCGTGACGACTTGACGTCGCGAAAGCACATCACGACGTCGGACATGCTCGACATCCAGCTCGATGATCGTGCGCTGCTTCTCGGGAGGTGGAAGGAGCTGATGCGGCTCGAACTCAATCGAACGCCGGCATCGACGCTCAACACGTCCATGTTGAAAGTGCTCGACGGCTGGAACGGCGAAGCATCCGTCGATTCGGTCAGCTACCGCCTGGTCCGTGCGTGGCGCACCGAGGTGATCGACACGGTTCTCGACGGATTCTTCGCTGCAGTCCGCAAGCAGTTCCCCGATTTCACGCCGCCCAAGCTCGCGCAATCGGAGAATGCACTCTGGAAACTCCTCCAGCTGAGGCCACCCCATCTTCTGCCGCCCGGCTACACCGACTGGGACGGTCTGCTGATCGCCTGCGCCGAGCGGACTGGCGCTGCACTGGATTCCCAGCCCGGCGGCCTCAGCGCACGCACGTGGGGCGAGCGTAACACCACGCATATCGCACACCCCCTTTCGCGTGCCCTGCCCGCGTTCCTCGCACGTCTGATCGACATGCCTCATCAGGCGTTGCCGGGCGACAGCAACATGCCGCGCGTGCAAGGCGTGGATTTCGGCGCGTCGCAGCGAATGGCCGTCGCGCCGGGCAACGAAGTAAACGGCTATCTGATGATGTCGGGTGGACAAAGCGGTCATCCGCTGTCGCCGTATTACGGCAGTGGACACGCCGACTGGGCCGAAGGAAAGCCGACGCCGTTTCTGCCCGGACCGGCGCAACACACGCTGATGTTGACGCCTGACCATTGACGTCGTCGAACGGTCGGCCGTCATGACGGTTTGACGCTGCGCGCGGCAACGTAGAGTGGACGCCGGCAAATTCGAACGGCCCGATCGTTTGCGTTGCGCAGTTGCCACCGTTCGAACGCCAGCCCGAGGAACGAACACTCTTTCTGATCGGCTCGGCGTTGGCCACCTTGTTCGACGCCCGCCGACGGCTGGCAAACGTCTATCGCTGCACGTTGCCCGGCCGCGCTGCGGATGGTCAACGCTTGCTGCGCGGTTGCATGCCGTCCGCTGTACAGCGCTCAACGATCGCGACGCCACATCGGGGAGATCGTACGTTGTCGCCAAAGGCGCAGCGTTGTCGCATCGACGAAAGGCGCCGCGACGAGGGCCGCGTGCCCACCGCGATTTGATGCATTGCGGATCCGCACCGGGAAGAGCGCCCCCTTCCGCCTTCGGCACCGTCCCCCGCTGCCCAGGGGAAGGATAGCGACGCATTGTTTTCGGACCTCGCACGAAAGGCATCGGGGACGCGACGTGAATCCTCCCCTGCATTGCGGGGGAAGGTGCCGGCAGGCGGAAGGGGGCAGCTTTCACGTCCGCACTAGATCAAGAGCGCCCCCTTCCGCCTTGGGCACCTTCCCCCGCTGCGCGGGAAAAGGACATCAAAAGCGCAGGGATCCGGAAGGCTCGCCGCCGTCGCGCTGCTGGAGTTTTTGCTGCCGGAGGTCGTGTGGCTGGACGTGTTGATTCGCGAGCTCGCGTGTCCACTGTTCCTGAAGTCCGCAGCGGGTGAAGAACCGCGCCGCGGCGCACGCAACGCATCGCCGCTGAAGAGGCGACCACAGCGTCAGCTCCCGCGACAATGCCATTGAAGTCAGAGTCGAAGAACAGCTCCGTCCCTCGCAGCTCTCGCCGATCACTTTCAGCACCGACATTCACGCAAAAAAAAGAGGCCTCCGCGAACGGAGGCCTCGAGTTCAGTTGGAACTAGTGGTTCTGGACGATCAGTTGGACGCACCGATGATCAGGTTGTCCAGGGTGCCCCATGCCGGGCTCGGCACATCCGGTGCTTCGATCGTGAGCGTCGTCACCGGCGCTGCCGTCGTGAAGCCGCGGAAGTCCGTCGGACCGGTCGACGTGAACGTCTCCGTGGTCGCATCACTCAACGTAACGGTGATGTCGGTTCCGGTCGGCTGCACGCTGATATCGGTTGCCCAGAAGTTGCCGCCGACAGCCGTGACCGGATCACCCGTGAACGTCACCACGATCGAATCCGCGGCAAGGTTGGTCGAGATGATGCCCGTGTCGTTGTACAAACCACCAGCCGGAGCCGGCGACGATGCATCGACGGTGTAAGCCCAGCCACCGCTCGTATAGGTGAGCGGCGGACTTGTACCCGACACTGCATCATCAAAGCCATTTTCGTACGAGCCTGCAGCAACGTGCGTCAGGAACTCGGTGCGATCGGTGTAGGTCGCCGGACCGCCACCACCGCCGCCCTTGCCTTCGAAGCCGTCACAGAAGATCTCGTCAGCACCCGCCGAGCACGGAACAACCGCGCCCTGGGTAACCGTCAAGGTCACCGGGATCGTGACCAGTGCATTGGCCGGATCGTTGGTGGCAACACAGACGTTCGCCGAGTAGCTGCCGACGCCCAAGCCAGTTGCATTTGCGGTGACTGAGACATTGGTGTTGGCACCCGGAGCAACAGTGCCACCAGCCGGCGACTCACTCAGCCACGGAATGTCGGCCGGGTTAGCGCAGGTTGCGGGCGGAGTACCGGTGCCCAGAGTCACAACCATCGTCAGATGGAAGTCCGGGAAGCCAATCGAAGCCGCGGTTGCCGGTTGCGGGACGCCACATGTTGTGGACAGAAGGAACGTCGGATGGGTTTCCGGGGTGGCATTCGCACCCGGGAAGAACTGGTCCGTATCAATGCCATCCGTGTGGTACTCGACCACCAGGTCCAGACCGGCCGTATCACCCACGATGCCCGTCACCGGGACGGTCACCGACAGCAGACCCGAGTCGATCGTGCCCGTCGCGCTACCAATCGGCGTCAGTGCGGCGGTCGGAATGGTGTTGACCGTCGTGCTGTGCGGGATGGTGTACAGGTTGATCGAGATCGGCAGACCGCTTGGGCCAGTGCTGCCCGAGGAGATGGTCACGCTGCTGACGCTGGCAGTCGCGCCGACGCCCGGATACTCGTTGAAGTAGAAACGGCGGAACCAGCTGTTGTCAGCCGTGCTCGCTCCAGCGCTTCCGCAGGACACGCCTTCGTCACCCGGGGTGTTGTCCGTCATCTGCGAGATGTCGTCCGAACCCAGCACAACCTGGCCAGCGCGGAGCTTGGTCGGATGACCCGTGCGGGCCATCTTGTACACCGCGCCGTTCGACAACGCCGCTTGCGCCGACTTCGAGACGTTGCGGAAGTTCGACGGCTTGCGATTGCCCGTCGACGTGGTGCCTTCACCGACCGAATAGGTCAGGTTGCTTCCACCCGTATTGGCGATGTTGATCGGGTTGCTACCCGACGCACCCTGAGCCAGCGTGTAGGCCAACGACGTCGGCGTGATCACCGCGACCGGCGGTCCGGTGACCGTGAGGGTCGCCGATGCAGCCGTGTCGTTGTTGCCGATGCTCGTCTGCAGCGCGCCGGCTGCGATCGTGTTGACGTAGCTGCCCGAGGCTGCGGAGTTCACCGTTGCCGTGATCGTGCAGGTTCCGTTTGCCGGAATGACCGCACCGGCTGCCAGCGTCACCGCCGCCGACGTGTTGGTTGCACCCGTCCCACCCGTGCAGGTGGTCGTGGCGGTCGCGGCGGTTGCAACCAGGCCGGCTGGCAGCGTGTCAACGAGGTCCGCCGTGAGCGTCGCTGCACCCGTGGTCGGATTGGCCAGCGTGATCGTCAGCGTGCTGTCCGCACCGGTGTTCACCGAGGCAGGGCTGAAGCTCTTCAGGACCGTCGGCAGAGTTGCGGTGGAGAGGTGCAGGTTGTCGATGAACCAGCCGATCGGCGTGGTGGTGGCGACCGCCGAGCTGTCGTCGGCTGTGCGGAAGCGCAGCACGGTTGGCTGACCCGTTGCCGATGCCGGCAGCGAAACCACGCTCGTGATGAAACCGCTGCTCGTGCCACTCCAGGCCTGACGGCCCGCGATCGGGCTCATGAAGTTCGCCGAAATGGTGTCCGTGTAGCCACCGCTGGTGAATGCACCACCGGCGGTCACGATGTCGGCAAAGGCGCCGCCATTGATGCTGATTTCAAGCACCGCACCATCAAACGTGTCTTCCAGATTGAACTGATGACGGAACGTCAGCGTCGTCGCACCCA
>NZ_JBDSWZ010000301.1:0-6271 GCF_039926425.1 Dokdonella sp. | reverse complement strand
ACGTGCCGTACACCGTCGCCTATGCGACGAACCAGATCGGCTTTCCGGTGCAGGACGATTTCTACGTCGCCGGCAGCGTCACCTCGCAGGGCGATTCGGACGTTCTCGTGCAGAAGATCTCCGGCGTGACCGGCGCCTACAAGACCGAGTTCGACGGCAATGGGTCCGCCAGCATCGATTTTGCGCATGCAGGCGGTAGCCACGACGACTATGCGGGCGGGCTCTACGTCTATCGCGACGATGTATATATCGCAGCGCAAGTCGCAAAATCGTGCACCACCGGCGTCGGCGTCGCGCGGCTCAACGGCACCACGGGTACGCTCAATACCGCGTTCGGCATCGGCGGCAAGGTCGAGTTCGGCGGCACGGATCCGGCCACCTGCAACGTCTCCTATACGCAATCGGTGTCGCCGACGGCGATGTCCGCGACGGGTGGACGCCTCGGCATCGTGGGTTCCGTCCGCAGCCTCGTGCAGGGTGTCTCCGACCAGACCGATCCGCTGCTGGGCGTGGTCGATGCGGTCAACGGCAACATTCTCGACTGGAGCCGCCGTCCGATCAGAAGGCTCGACAGCACGACCTATGGCAGCGGCATCGCCTACACCGTCTTCGGCGGCCCGGATCCTTCGTCACCGTTCACCGTCGCCGGCACCGTGCACGACGATGCCAACGGCGGCCACCTGGATTTCTTCACCAGCGTGTTTCGGCCGAGCTCGGATCTCATTTTCTACAGCGGAGTGGAGGTCGTGCGACAGATTCCCGACTAGCACTGCAGTGGATCGCTTGCGCAATGTCCGGTCGTCGGCGGCAATTGCGTATCCCGCATGGACTTAGGGAGATTTCGCGATGAACCACGGCTCCGCCAAACGATTCGCACCACTGACCGATCCGCGGGCTTGCGGTTTCTTTTGCCTGTTGACCTTCATCGGCTGCGTGGCGTCCATGACGGCGCCTGCTGCCGGCTATTCGCCGGATTCCGGATTCAACGGCGGACAGCATTACGCCGATGCATTCGCGTCGAACAGCAGTCTTCCCGGGCACACCTACAGCGGACAGCGTGTCGCGCAAGCCGCCAACGGCGACCTGATCGTTGCCGCGATCGTCGATGAAATGCAGCAGCCTTACGCCGATCAGCATCAGGCCATCGGCCTGATGCGCTACAACCGCGCCGGTGTCCGCGTGCCGTGGAGCAACCCGTCGGGGTCAGCCACCCGCTACAACAACCAGTATCTGTTTCTGCCAAACAGTTCGATTGCCTCGGTGGACGACATCAAGGTGATTGACGACAAGATCGTGGTGCTGTGGACCTCCCAGATCATCGGAGATCTTCCCGAGGCGTCGATTGGACAGATCACCGTGCTGGACGGTGGAGGACGGTTGCTCTCTTCCTACCCGCTCAACAACGGCGACGGCAATGCCGAAGGCGTTCATGGTGCGGCGCTTGCGCTCTACCACGACGTCACTTCGACCTACATTGCGGTCCTTGGCACGCAAACGCGCGAACAGCGCCCGTACTATCGACGATTCGGGCTCGCAGGCAACGGCGCGCTCACGCTCGTAGACGACGTGAGGCTGGCCACGTCTGCCTGCTGGAATCCGGTGTGGCAATGCCAGGCTAAAGGTCTGGCGATCAGCCAGGACACGACCGCGGCGCCGCCGCGCCTGTATGTGTCCTATGCGTACCGGTCGTACACCGGTGATGACGTCGATGTCGTCGTGTCGCGCTTCGACGCGCACGGCAACGGGGACCCGGCCTGGGACCCGAACAACGTGCACTGGAATCTCGCCGACGGCGGCAACGGGGACGACTGGCCTGTCGGCATCGCGGTTCGCAAGACCGGCGCGGGAACCGTCGCGTCGCCCTACCGCGACGAGGTGTTCGTCGCGACCCGCAGTGCGCGCACATGTCGCGATGGCATCGGCATGATCAAGTTCAACCATGACGGCGGTGCCGTGCGCGGGCTGATCGCGGGAGGCGGCACAACCAGCCTGAGCTGCCTCATCGGAACGTCGACGGCGGATCTGGCGAGCGCGCTGGTGATCGACCAGGATCGGCTGGTCGTCGGTGGCCGTCGAGTAACCTACCTTCGAGGCCAGAGCACGGCGACCGATGGCGAAGTCGCGAGCTTCAGCTTCGACCTGACGCCGATGACCTTGCAGACGTTTCCCTATCCGGTCGGCTCGGCGCGACAACGGGACTCGGAATTCTTCGGAGCCGTACGGTCGGATACCGGTGGTGTCGCGCTCGTCGGCGCACTGACGTTCCGGCGGGACGCCGGCGCTTCCTTGGTCGGAAAACAGCAGGTCGGAACACTGCGCGTTCGCAACGTGCCCTGACCGGCCGCAGCAGGCTTCGGGAAGACGGGCGCACGCGCGTCGGATCACCGAAAGCGTGCGTGCCTTTCGGGATGCACGACGGCGAGGGCGACACGTTGCTTGAGCAAGGGCAACACGCTCGCCGCTGTGCGAACGCGAACGTCGCGCTCGTCCGCCCATGCCATCACTTCCCACGTGACGTCATTCCCGCGAAAGCGGGAATCGCTCTTCAGCGCGGCCTTCGGGTGCCAACGCCACACCCCGGGCCACAAGCCGCCGCTGGCGCAGCCGGATCGACCTTTCGACGCGCACCAACGGAAACCTCCGCACCGAATCGAGGGGTGGGGAGCATCGTTTTCTTTTGCGCAATCCCCGAACAAGGCGGGGTGCGGAAACAGCGTCGTTCCTCGTGATCGCGAGCCTCTCAGTCGGGCACCGCAGTGCCGTCGAAATTGTCGGCAAAGATTCGATCGAGCACCCGCTCGACGGCGCTCGTCACCTCTATGCGCCATGCCACGTAAACTGCGTTTGCGGGCAGGGCGAGTGCAAGCGCAAGCACACGGGGATTCAGCATGGGGCAGAACCTGCGTCCGGAATTGCGTTTCATGGTCGTTGCATCCGCGACGGGGTGGTCGCGGGCAGCCGTGGATTGGAACGCGCAAGATCGCGGCGATCCGGATCATGCGCCTGCGTCGGAAACCGACCGATCAAACAGCGGGCTGCATCTGACCCATCGAACCCGTCCGGAAAAACGGAATCCGGTCCACGGAATTCGCCAAGCCCGGTCCACCGCACGTCATGCCGACGGTCGCCATTGCCACGTGCTCGCGTTGAGTCAGACCCTCGCTCCGCGTTGTCATCTTCCACTCGCGCCGCCGCACGCTTACGGTGCTGCGGATCCCGTTTCCACCGCTCCGACATCGCATGCTCTTCCAATGCGCCGCGCGTATCCACGTTGATCGGACGTCACCGTCAGGCACCCGTAGTCGGTGCCCTTGTCGACTGCGACACTGCTCGGCGTTGGCAGAAACGTCGGCGTCGGACCACCGTGGTCACCCAAGGCGCCCAGTGCCAACTGCATGGTCGTCGCACCGATCTGGTTTGTCGCGGACGTGAAATGGCAACTGTTGCTGCCTGTGCTGATGCTGCCTTCCACATGATCGAGGTCGATGCCGGTCGCACACGAACCGTGCACGATGCTGTTGAAGATTCGCACTTGTGCCTGCGACTGCGTGCCATACCCGCCAACCGCCGTGCCGTCGATGCCTGTTGCATACACCGTTGGTCCGACCAGGGTCACGCCGATCAGCCGCAGGATCGTCTGCCCGGCGCTGCCCCGATAGCCGACCGCACCACCGCGAGGTCCGCTCGCTGCGATGCCTGCACTGAACGTGTTGTTCGCGAACGTGCTCTGGTTGAACACCAGCGCGCTGCCATTCTCGACCAGCGCCGCACCACCGGTGTTCGACGTGCCGCGATTGCGGTCGAAGGTCGAGCGGATGACCTGAACAATGGCGTTGTCTCCGCGCACCCATAACGCGCCCGGCTGGGCGGCGCCGTCGAGCGCGACATTCTGCACGAATTCGCTATCGCGGATCAGTGCGAGTGCGCTCTTCGTGATCTCCAACGGCTCGCTGTTGGCGATGTAATGGAGACCGTCGATGAGGAGCGACGGCGTCTCTTCTTCGAACCACAATCCGTAGCGCGTGTTGCGCACCGTGACATCGGCCAGGGTGACGTCGCCGACCGACGCAATGCGCACTCCCGAACCAGTGTATGCAGAACCGTCGACCGTCACGCGTTCGATCTTCGCGGTGTACATCGTCGAGTTGCCAGGGTTGGCCTGCAGCACCGTGAGCTTGCTGAAGGTGCTGTCGGAAATGGACGTCTCAATGGCTCCCGCGATCAGCATGGAGCCGGCAACACGCGAGTGGGCGATGGTCGTGCTGCAACCCTGCGCATCCGCGATCCACACCTTGCTGGCCGCATTCGGCAGGTCGACGCCTTCGAGCGTGATGCACGAGTCGGCGAGCCCGCGCAGCTCGTAGCCGCCACTCGCATTGAGAGAGAGGTCATGAAGCGCGAACCACATGGGGAACGACTCGTCGATTTGCACCGCGGGATTGAGCGATGCGGTGGTCGTGATGCGCGTCGCTGCGGCACCGACGCCGAAGATCGACACCGAATTGTGGACGACGAGCGTGCTTTTGAGAATGTACGTGCCCGCAGCAAGCAGGACTGCATCCTGGGTGGGCATGCGGCCTGCATCGCTCACCGCTTCTCTCAGTGAACAGTCGTCCAGCCTGCATCCGTTCGGTACCGGGTCGTCGAAGCGCGTGACGACGTAGGTCATTCCGGGCGCGGCGTACGCGGGCAGGCACGCGCAGGCGAGGAGAATCCGTGTAAAGGCGATCGCGAAGCGGGGCATCGGAGGCTCCATGCGGCAGTGGATTTCCCTGATCCACGAAATTGCGCGAGTGCGGGGGCCAGACTGCCACCGACTTCGACGGATTCACGGATACGACGTACTGGAGCCGGAGCACAGCGATCGTTCCGTTCGGCCACGCAATTGTCGTGTTCCCGACATCGACCTGACGAGTTCGAGCGATGCTCAGCAGCGCCTGCCGCGCGCGTACGCATCGGCGGCTTCGCGCAGCCATGGATTCACGAACTTCGCCGTATCGACTGCGGGGAGCGCATCGCCGGCGGCCTTGCAGGCGCCGGCATGATCGAGCGCCAGCGCGCGCCAGAAACGTGCTGCCTGGATCCACGGATGGTCGTCGGCAAGTTCCACGCGCGCGTGGTCGATGGCTTGCCCGATCGCGCGCGCGGCCAGCGCGGGCGCGCGATCGATGTCCTGTCGTGCCAGCGCCGTGCGTGCGTAGAGCAGGCGTGGATCGTCCGCATTGGCAACGCTTGCGATTGTCTCCTCCAGATCCTTGCGTGGCGTCACGCTGCAATACGCATGCGGACCATCAGCGCAGGCGAGCAGCAACATCGTTCGCGCGCTCAACCTCGCGCCCCACAGGATTGCGAGGCCGCTGATGTGGTCGATCGCCCAGCGCGCGTCCTCGCGCGTCGCTGCAGCATCGCCGCGTAGCCATGCGAGCGACGCGCGCACGTAGCGGATCACCGCGCGACTCTCCTGGTTCTCGGGCCGGTCAGGCAGCCGCTGCCACGATTCATCGAGCCGCAACGCAGCCCCGTCAAGGTCGCCGGCTTCGATCAGTCGCGATGCTTCGGTTCGTACCGCGAGACTCATCAACGTGCTGGATTCGCCAGCGAGCTCGCGCGTGATTTGCAGAAATTGCGCGCACGTCTTCGCGGCGGTCGCGGGCGCCGCAAACGACACTTCGGTGACGCAGAGTTTCTGCAGATTGACGGCGCGCATCCGGCGCGGCTTGCCCCCCAGCTGGGCAAAGCCGTGTTCCGCCTCTCGGAACTTGATCAGCGCAGCGGTGATGTGCCCGGCGGCCTGCAGCGCGGCGCCCCAGTTCGACAGGCTCGACAGCACGTCGTAGCTTGCGGGTGGACGATTGATACGGTCGATTTCCGCCGACCGCTCGAAGGCGTCCGCGGCCTCGTTGAAACGACCGAGGTTGGTGAGGCCCGCGCCGACGTTGGCGTAACCCTCTGCAACGCTTTTGGCATCCGGGCCATCACGGCGGATGCGTTCGGCGAGCCCGTCGCGCTCGAGCACGAGTGCCTGTTCGCGGTGGTCGCGCTTTGTCTCGATCACGGCGAGCTGCTCCATGATGTCGATCGATGCACGATCGGTGTCGCCAGCGGCGTGCACGCGCGCCAGTGCGTCGCGCAGGATCGATTCCGAGTGCGCGTAGTCCTCGCGTTCGAGCGCCTGTCGCGCAAGAAGCACGCGCGCATCGATCGCCGCTGCGTGCGTCGCAGGCAGATTCTTCTCGGCGATGCTGTCCGCCTTGTTCGCAAGATCGCGTGC
>NZ_JBDSWZ010000300.1:0-6577 GCF_039926425.1 Dokdonella sp. | reverse complement strand
AGTACGGGGCGACCTCCATCGCGGGGTCGCTCCAACGCAACGCGGATCGACCCATGGACCTGAAAAGTGGTTACCCCTACTGGATCGTCAACAGCGGCCTGTTGAATCGATTTCCCGTGTTGCGAGGCAAGCACGCGTGCGATGTACTCGTGGTCGGCGCCGGAATCACCGGCGCATTGATTGCCGAGAGACTGTCGCGCGAAGGCATGCATGTCAGCGTGATCGATCGTCGTGATGCGGGCTGGGGCAGCACGTCGGCAAGCACCGGATTGCTGCAGTACGAGATCGATGTCGAGCTGCAGGAGATGGCCGAGCGCTACGGCGAAGACGATGCCGTGCTGGCGTACCGCAGCTGCGCCGACGCCATACCAAAGCTGCTGCGATTGGCGCGAAGCGTTCGCGGTGTCGATATCCGCCCGATGCAGAGCCTCTATTACGCCAGTCACTGGTACCACCGTTCGCGCTTGTTGTCCGAAGCCGAGATGCGGCGCAAGAACGGCTTCAAGCTCGACGTGCTGGATACGCCGACGTTGCAGAAGCGGTTTGGCTTCGATGCGCCGGTTGCCTTGCTGACCCCGCTTGCGGCGGAGATCGATCCATACCAGATGGCGCATGCGTTGCTTGCACGCGTCGTTCGCCGCGGCGGACAGGTGTTTGATCGCACCGCGATGGCGGAGTTCAAGCCGGTGCGTGGCGGTGTCGCTGTCACACTCGGGGACGGCAGCATGATCCGCTGCAAGAACCTGATTCTCGCAGCCGGGTATGAGAGCGAGCAGTATCTGGACGAAAAGGTCGCAGACAACCGCAGCAGCTATGCGTTCGTCAGCGATCCGGTCGAAGGAGGTCTCGGACCCTTGAAAGATTGCATGGTGTGGGAGTCGGCGCGCCCCTATCTTTACGCGCGCACCACGGCGGACGGTCGCGTGATGGTGGGTGGCGAGGATGACGCCGTCGACATCCCTCTCAAACGCGACGCGCTGCTCGGTCGCAAGTCGAAGAAATTGTTTGCGAAGATGACCGCGCTGTTCCCGAACCTGGACATTCGCCCGGCGTTTTCCTGGGCGGGAACGTTCGCGGAAACGGAGGATGGCCTGCCATTCTTCGGCCCCCACGACCAGCACGGCCCGCGCGTGCACTTCGCGATGGCTTACGGGGGCAACGGCATCACCTACAGCCAGATCGGTTCCGAATTGCTCTGCGCGCATTTGCAGGGACGCTCCCACCCTTGCGCGTCGCTCTTCTCGTTCGACCGAATGACGCGTTGAGAACGACACACGATTCGCTTGCACGTGGTTGACGCCCACGTGCGTGCCGCGAACCGGAAATGCGTTGAGGTCAGGGCACAGTCATGCGTCGTCCAGCAAGGTGGTGGATGTCGCGCGCCATGGTGCGCATCGCTTGGCCTTTGGAGACTCGACGTGCAAACCCTCTACACAATGCCGCTTCGG
Source organism: Dokdonella sp. (assembly GCF_039926425.1). Classification (GTDB taxonomy): domain Bacteria; phylum Pseudomonadota; class Gammaproteobacteria; order Xanthomonadales; family Rhodanobacteraceae; genus Dokdonella_A. The sequence goes on along the minus strand of NZ_JBDSWZ010000300.1, from coordinate 5,129 downwards.
TACCATCCTTCGATGGAACATGCCGAGCCTGACGAGAACGCGACGTTCGAGGAGATGGCAGACACCCTGAGGTCCATTTCAAAGAAGACCCTGGCCGACGGTGGGCACGGCTTGCGCAGCGTGCACGCAAAGAGCCAAGGTCTGTTGAAGGGTGAGTTGAGCGTTCTTCCGCAACTTCCCGAAGCGCTTGCGCAGGGCATATTTTCGGAACCGCGAACGATGGATGTGGTGATGCGCCTGTCGACCACACCCGGCGACCTGCTCGACGACAAGGTGTCGACGCCTCGCGGAATGGGCGTCAAGGTGCTCGATGTGCAGGGCGAGCGTCTTCCCGGTGCACACGCCGAACGCACGCAGGATCTGGTGATGATCAATGGCCCCGCGTTCGGGACATCCAACGCGAAGGCATTTCTGAAAAATCTCAAACTGCTCGCGCCAACGACGGACAAGGCAGAGGGCCTGAAAAAGGCGCTCTCCGCTGTTCTTCGCGGCCTCGAAAAAGTGGTCGAGGCGGCCGGCGGAGAAAGCGGAACGTTGAAAAGTCTCGGAGGCCATCCGCTCACACACATTCTTGGCGAAATCTTCTACACGCAGGTGCCCGTTCTTTACGGCCCCTACATCGCGAAGTTTCAGCTGGTTCCGGTTTCCCCGAATCTTCTCGCGCTGAAGGGAGAGGTGCTCGACCTGCACGAGCATCCGAATGGCATCCGCGACGCTGTCGTGGCGTTCTTCGATCAGAACGATGCGGAGTGGGAGCTGCGGGTGCAGCTGTGCACGGATCTGCCATCGATGCCGATCGAGGACGCGGCGGTGCGCTGGCCTGAGGAAAAGAGCCCATTCATCGCCGTTGCGCGCCTCCATGTGCCGAGACAGATTGCGTGGAGCGACAGCGAATCGCCACGCCAGGAAGACCGTCTGTTTTTCAATCCCTGGCATTGCATCGCAGCTCACCGCCCGGTCGGCTCGATCATGAGGGCGCGAAAGGTGGCGTACGACGCGTCAGCGAAGTTTCGGGCAGCGGCCAATCTGGTCGACATCAGCGAGACAACCGCGTGAGTGGGCCGACACGCCGCGTCGCGCTTCCCGTTTCGCTCGCGTTGGCCTGAGGAAAAACCGGCATGGCGAAGCAAGCATCCGAAAGCCGGACGGTCGTCATCATTGCGCTGGTCGGCAATGCGGGAATTGCATGCGCCAAATTCATCGCCGCCAGCGTAACGGGAAGCTCAGCGATGCTCAGCGAGGGAGTCCATTCGCTGGCCGACACCGCCAACGAGCTGCTACTTCTGCACGGCCTGAAACGCGCGAGCGCGCCGGCAACCATCGAGCACCCGTACGGGCATGGTCGCGAAGTCTACTTCTGGAGTTTCATCGTCGCACTGCTGATTTTTGCGCTCGGTGCAGGCGTTTCGTTTTACCAGGGCGTGCATCGTCTCCTCACGCCGGAACCGGTCAGTCACGTGTGGGCGAACTTCGCCGTCCTTGGCGTCTCGTTTTTCTTCGAAGGCATTTCGTGGACGGCCGCACTACGCCGCGTCAAACGCACCAAGGGCAAACTCGGGTACCTCGCGGCGATCCGCAGCAGCAAGGATCCGACGGTGTTCACGGTGCTGCTGGAAGACACTGCAGCGCTGCTGGGGCTCATCGTTGCGTTTGCCGGCATCGGACTGGCCGCGGCGACCGGTCGCCCGGAATTCGACGCGGCGGCATCCATCGTGATTGCACTGGTGTTGTGTGTGACGTCCTTTCTGCTCGCGCGCGAAACGAAGGGGCTGCTGATTGGAGAGAGTGCTCTCCCGCAGGTTCAGCAATCATTGATGCGGATTGCCCGGGAGCATCCGGCGATCGCGCAATTGAATGGCGTCATCACCACGCAGCTCGGACCGGATCATGTGCTTGCTGCACTCAGTGCCGAGTTCGAGGACGCACTGACATCGCCAGACATTGAAGCATGCGTGGAGGAACTGGAAATCGCGTTCAAGAAGAGCCACCCCGAAATCGTGTCCGTTTTCATCAAGCCGCAGAAGCATTCCGTGTGGGCAGCGAGGAAGGCGAAACTCGGTGGTTCGAATGACGCGACAACAGACCCGCAGCGTGATCACGTGCCGATGGGTGGAACGACCTGAGCGGCCGCTCCACCGTCGTGCGTCAGCGCAGATCGACCTGCGCGACCTTGTCCTTGTAGTCACTCTTCGGATCCACGCCGAACAGCAGCTTGACGCCGGCAAGAATGCTCGATCCATTCAACCAGATCTCCGCCTGCTCTGCGTCGAGGCGCAGCAGTGCGAGCTTCGGATCGTCCTTGCCACCCGGGTACCACGCGGCGACATGCGCGTTCCACAGGCGGTCGATCGTCGCGCGATCGTTGTCGACGCTGAGCTTGCCATGCACGCTTGCGAACAGATCATGACCCTTGCCGGTGAACGCGGCAATTGCACGGTCCGCGCCACCAAGGGACTGCACAAGCGCATTGTCCTTTGAGGTGAAGAACCAGATCGGGCTGCGCTCATTCTCGAACTGTGCAGTCATCGGCCGCACGTGGCCGTCTTCCTTTCCGTCGATACCGAGCATCATCGTTCGCTGCGACGCGAGTTCACTCCAGAATTTCGTTTCCATTTCCTGGGGGGTGGGCATTGGGGGTTCTCCATGGGCGGGAAGCGGCCATCATTCGATGGATCAATCCCGAGTATTGAGGACCAATGCCGCAGTGGAGGTGAATGCGATGCGCGCGTTGTAAGCCGTCCTTCAGATGTGCCAGTGCCGCGCGTCGCTGTCCGGCTGCGCGTTCGCGCGTGTCACCTGTTGCCCGTTCGTTTCGTTGCACGTTTCGCGGCCGCGAGTTCCACCCAGGTCGGCGCATGATCGCTTGCCTTTGGTTCCGCCCGAACCCAGCGGTCGACTCCGGCCTTTTTCAAGCGTGCTGCAAGCTGGGGGTTGAGCAGCAGATGGTCGATCCGCAGGCCGGAATCGGTTTCCCAATGGTGGCGAAAATAATCCCAGTAGGTGTAGATCGCCTCATCCGGATGCAGATGGCGCACAGAATCGATCCATCCTTGTGCGAGCAGGCGTTCGAAGCACGCGCGGCTCTCAGGCTGCAACAGCGCGTCTTTCCGCCAGGACCGCGTGTTGTAGATGTCGAAGTCGGTCGGAATGACATTGAAGTCGCCCGCGAGGGCGACCGGATGACCGCATGAATACAACGCTTCGGCGTGCCGGATCAGTCGTTCGAACCACGCAAGCTTGTAGTCGAACTTGGGCCCCGGTTGCGGATTTCCGTTGGGCAGATACAGGCACGCCACCATGATGCCGTTCACGGCGGCCTCGAGATATCGGCTCTGTGTATCGTCAGGGTCGCCCGGCAGGCGACGTCGGCTTTCTACCGGTTGCGCGCCTTTTGCAAGGATCGCGACGCCGTTCCACGCCGATTGTCCTGCCCACAGCGCCCCGTAACCCGCGTGGTCGAGAGCGTCGACGGGAAACGCCGTATCGGGGGCCTTCAGCTCCTGAAGGCATACGATGTCGGGGGATTCGCGCTCCAGCCAGTCCAGCAGATTGGGAAGGCGGGAGCGGATACCGTTGATGTTGAACGTCGCAAGCCTCATTGTCTCCACCCGTAGCGACCACCAAACGGAGCAAACCATGACCAAACTCGACAAGCCGATCCGCCGCGAACTGGCCATTGGCGACAAGACCTACACCATCACGATCGATCCCGCCGGCGTCAAGGTGGTGGAAAAGGGACGGCGCAACGGCATTTCGCTGTCGTGGGCCGATATGGTGTCTGGCGATGCCGGCGTTGCCGCGGCGTTGCAGGGCTCGGTCGAGAAATAAGTCTCAAGCTGCTCGTCGTCATCGAGCAATTGCGGATCACCGGCCAGGCACGTCTCGACGGCCTGGCCTGCGTGTTTGCTCGTTCCCATCGATTGCTTCACCGATGCGGGCTCCTACGGCGGTCAGTTTCGCCACGGAGACGCGCGCAATTCGATCCAAGGATATTTGCCCACGACGCATTCCATCAGTGCTGCGTCAGGTTCGTGTGCATCCTGTAGAGACTGGCGGATGACGGACGGAACTTCGCTGAACACGACAGTTCGGTTCGAATCAAATGACACCGTCAATTCCTGTCTTGAACAATCATAGGACATCGACTGGATCTTTCCGGGCGAATCCATGAAGAGCATCTCGTGCAACGCCGCGTCGCAGGTGCGCCGCTTTGGCAGGCCGCGAGAATAGGCGCGCGCGCCTGAACCCAAGGCGTCGACGAGACGTGATACGAGACGTGACACGAGGCTTGATACGAGGCATCGCCGACGCAGCCATTTCATCGCGCATGCACTGTTGCACGTCTCCCGGAATGAGAGGCAGAAACCTACGGCCCGGCGAACGGTCATCGATCGACGAGCGTTCATCGGCGAGCAGGGTAGAAGCCGTTAGTTTCACTGCGTGCGGCGATCGCCGCTGCTGCAATTCCAATCGATCGGGATCAGTTCCTGCGGGAGCAACGTTGAAGCGTTCCAAGTTTTTCGGAATCGCCCGATGCCAACCAGCGCACGATCTGCAGCACGCAAAATCGCCGGGAAAATCCCATCATCGAAACCGGAAACGCCTTGGACGGATTGGACGTCACCAGGCATCCGGAACCACGCGGAGCAGGCAAATCATGGATGCACTTTTCATTGGAGGGCCCCGCGACGGGGTCGTGGAGAAATGGCCGTCAGATCTCGAGGCACGCACGGTCGAGGCGACCGTTCTTGATGAGGGGTACACCATCTCGAGCCTTGTGACGGGTCAGGGCGATGGGGATGTGCTGGAGAGGATTTATCGGCACTCGACACTCACCGACGACCAATACCGGACGATGCTGGTCGAGGAGTTGGAGAAGCGGACGAATACTCCACCAGGGAGTCTGGCGACCGGCGCGCTGGAATGATTGTGCGACCGGCGGGCGCTCCCGCAGAGCGCTTCATGCGTCGAACACGTCACTCCAGCCGCGAGGGTCGATGCCGGCCTTTGCCAGCATCGCGTCGAGCGCGTCGTTGACATACATCCATCCTTCGGGACCCGCAAGATCCTCGATGAGGCTCGCGCGCTCACAGAAGAGTCGCCAGAATTCCGAGCTTTGACCATGCCTC
>NZ_JBDSWZ010000299.1:0-37304 GCF_039926425.1 Dokdonella sp. | reverse complement strand
GTCGCGCTGATGCCGCTGATCGAGATCGTAAGGCAGGACAGGCTCGATCCGGCCATCGAGAAACGCGCGTTGGCTTTCTGCAAGGCGATCGACAAACTACCGGTGCCGGTCGCCGGATCACCGGGATTCCTCGTCAACCGCATCCTGATGCCGTACATGCTCGAAGCCGCGCGCGCGTACAGCGAAGGCATTCCAGGTCCGGTGATCGACAAGGCGGCGAAGAAGTTCGGCATGCCAATGGGGCCGATCGAGCTGATCGACACCGTCGGGCTTGACGTTGCCGCGTCGGTCGGTGCGCAGCTGGGTCCGTTCCTCGGTCTCGAGATCCCCGCAGGCATCGGCACGCTGGTCGAAGGCGGCAAGCGCGGGAAGAAGGATGGCGAAGGATTCTACGTGTGGGACGAGGGCCGGGCGAAAAAACCCGAAGTCGATGCGGCCTACGTCGCGCCCGCGGATCTCGAGGACCGGCTGATCCTCGCGCTGCTCAACGAGGCGGTTGCCTGTCTCCACGACAAGGTCGTCGACGACGCGGACCTGCTCGACGCCGGGGTGATTTTCGGCACCGGCTTTGCTCCATTTCGCGGCGGTCCCGTGCAGTACATTCGCGACACAGGCACCGCTGTCCTGCGTGCGCGCCTCGCCGCGCTTGCCGGGAGGCATGGCGCCCGCTTCAATGAACGACCCGGGTGGGACAATCGGCTGCTGCAGACTGCAGCGACATGAGTGCATTGAGTTCGATCCCGATTGCATGCGAGGTCGAAGCGTGATCGCGGGTACGGCGTCGGCCGCCGCGGTACAAAGTCGCGGCGCGCGAGTCCTCTCGTGGGTGCTGTGGCCAACGATTTACGGAGCGGGTCTGATCGGCGTCCACGCGGCGCTGGCGAGCACGCATCCCCTCCTCGGCTTCAACATCGTGTATGCATCGGTCGCGCTCGTCATCGGGATCCTCGAACGACTGATGCCGCATGAAGTCCGCTGGCTTGAAGCCGACGGCGAGACCCGCGCAAATCTCTCGCACACGCTGCTGACGAAGGGCCTGGTGCAGGTCGCTGCTGCAGCCGTGACGACGGCGGCGATGCTGACCGCAACGGCGGTCGATCCGGCGAGTCGTTCGGCCGCGCTGTTGTGGCCGCAACAGTGGCCCCTGTTCGCGCAGGTTGTGCTGGGCCTCGCGATCGCCGAACTCGGCTTGTACGTTGCCCATCGGATCGCGCACGAGTGGCCGCCGTTCTGGCGGTTTCACGCATTGCATCACAGCGTGACGCGCCTCTGGGTCGTCAATACAGGACGCTTCCACATCGTCGACACGTGCTTCAAGGGCGCGCTCGGGCAGATTCCGTTGTACGTCCTCGGCGCACCGCTGCCGGTCTTCCTGTGGATCAGCGCGGTTACCGCAATCACCGGACTTCTGACCCACTGCAATGTCGTGATGCACACAGGACCGCTCGACTACGTCTTCAGCACGCCCGGCCTGCATCGCTGGCATCACTCGCGTGTTCCGGCCGAAGGCAATCGCAACTATGGCGAGAATCTCGTGCTGTGGGACCTTGTGTTCGGAACGTATTTCAACCCGCCGCGGCGTCCGCCAGCGGACATCGGCATCGACGGTCGAATCGCGTCCGGCTTCCTGCGTCAACTTGCCCAGCCGTTCAGCGGCGCGGGCGCACGGGAAATCGCAGGCGACGCCGCCACTCCGATGACGTGATCGCGTGGGCGATCACGTCGCCCACAGATCCTTCGCGAGGCGCACGCCGTCTTCGTTGTTCGAGTAGAGCCCGGTGACTTCGGCAACCTCCCGGTACCCGAGCCGCGCATAGAACTGCCGGGCCTGCGCATTGGCCTTGCGCGCCTCGAGATAGATGCAGCCCGTCCCTGCGACAAGTGCGGTAGCCTCCATCCAGCCCATCAACGCGCTGCCAACGCCCTTCTGGCGGTAGGCGTAGTCCACGGCAAGCAGAAGCAAATGCGCTTCGTCGTCCTTGTATTGCATCACCGCGAATCCGGCGAGGGCTCCCTTGTCGCGCGCAACCGCGACGTTGATCGACGCATCGTGGATGACCCGCAAGATCCGCTGTGGTGTCCATCGCCAAGTGAGTCCGTGCTCCACCAGATCGCGCGACATCATCGCGATCCGGCGCGAATCGGCCGGGCGTGCGAGCGCGATTTCGCAATCGGCGATCACGCCGGCGACTCGCCTGCCTTGGCGAGTCCGGAATGGCGCACGTCCTTGCCACGCAAGAGATAGAGCACGAATTCGCACAGGTTCTTGCAGCGGTCGCCGATGCGCTCGAACGAACGCGCACACCACAGGCGATCGAGTTCGACCGGAATCTGTTCGGGCTTCTGCTGCATGCGGGCCACCAGCGTCGCGTTCAACTCCTTGTAGAGTGCATCGAGCTTGCGGTCGCGCTTCATCACGTCGAGCGCGAGGTGTTCGTCGAGGCGCGCGAACGCGTCCAGCGCTCCGCGCAACATGTCGCGCGAACAGCGACCGAGGTCACCGAGTGACGCAGTCACGTCCACCCCGCCCTCGTCGTCGAGCAACCTTTCGCCGATCCGCGCGATGCGCTTGGCCTCGTCGCCGATGCGCTCCAGATCGCCCAGCATCTTCATCACGGCAAGCACGAGCCGAAGATCCGACGCGGCAGGCTGGCGGCGCGCGAGGATGAACGCGCATTGTTCGTCGATCGCGAGTTCCGCCGCGTTGACCTGTTGCTCGCGCTCGCGGATCTGCGCACCTGCGCCGGCATCGCGTTCAATCAACACGTGCATTGCGGCGGCAATCTGCTCCTCCACCAGGCCGCCCATCGCGAGAACCTGGCGGCGCACGTCCTCGATCTCGTTGTTGAACTGACGCGAGATGTGTTGGGAAAGGTGAAGGCGGTCCATGGCTTGGAGATTCGGGATTGGCAAAGTGAGTAGTAAAGGGCGTGCAAAGAGAACATGCAACCCGCTGATCATCGACTGCGCCTTGAGCGCGCGGCGCGATCGAATCGCGATTCCGACCGTCAGCCATAGCGCCCGGTGATGAAGTCCTCGGTCTGTCGTTCCCGTGGGTTGGTGAACAGCGCGTCGGTCGCTCCGAATTCGACCAGGCGTCCCTGATGCAAAAAAGCGGTGAAATCGGAGACGCGCGCTGCCTGCTGCATGTTGTGGGTCACGAGCACGATCGTATGGCGTCGCGCAAGTTCATGCAGCAACTCCTCGAAGCGGAGCGTCGAGACCGGATCGAGCGCGGAGCCCGGCTCGTCGAGCATCAGGATGTCCGGCTCGACCGCGATGGCGCGCGCGACCACCAGACGCTGCTGCTGCCCGATCGACAGATCGAGCGCGCTCTCGTCCAGCCGCGACACCACTTCGTTCCATAGCGCCACCGCCTTGAGCGCCGCCTCAACACGGTCGTCCAGTTCGCTGCGGCGACGGATGCCGAGCAGGCGCAGTCCGTAGGCCACGTTGTCGTGGATCGACAGCGGAAACGGGTTGGGACGCTGGAACACGATGCCGACGCGCCGACGCAGGTCGTGCACGAGCGTGTCCTTCGCATGGGCATCAATTTCACCAATGCGAATGCGGCCGGTCGTGCGACTGTCTGCGATCTCGTCGTTGAGCCGGTTCAGACAGCGCAGCAGGCTCGACTTGCCGCAGCCGCTTGGACCGACGAGCGCGGTGATTCTCAACGCCGGAATGGAGAGACTGATCTCGTGCAGCACCTGCCGTGCGCCGTACCAGAGGCACAACGATTCGGTCCGCAGCGCGACGTCTGCGTGCATGGTCTGCGTCTCCGTCGACGCCGGGACGTCGGGCGGTGCACTCAGCGACGAGAGTCCTCTTTCTTCCATGTCGTGTCGGTCAGTATTCCAGCGCGCGATAGCGCTCGCGAAGACGATGACGCAGCAGGATCGCAGAGAGGTTCAGCGCGACCACCACCGCCACCAGCAGTGCAGCGCAAGCATACGCGCGTGGCACACCGCGAATTGCGTCGGAACTCGCGAGTGCCGCGTCGTAGATTCCGAATCCAAGGTGCATGAACTGGCGCGACGGATGGAGAAACGGAAAGTCGCCGTCGATCGGCAACGTCGGCGCGAGCTTGACCACACCGACCAGCATCATCGGCGCGACCGCGCCGGCAGCGCGTGCAATCGCCAGGACCAGTCCGGTCAGAAGCGCCGGCCGAGCGGCGGGCAACAGCAACCGCCACAGCGTTTCCTCTCGCGTCGCTCCAAGCGCAAGGGAGCCGTCGCGCAAGCCGGCAGGGATGCGCGCCAGCCCCTCCTCCACGCTGACCACGACGACCGGTACGGTCAGAAGCGCCAGGGTCAACGACGCCCACAGCAGCCCGCCAGTGGCAAACGTCGGAACGGGCAGCCGGTCGGCATAGAACCATTGATCGATGCTCCCGCCGACGCCGTGGACGAACAGTCCAAGGCCCAGCACGCCGTAGACGATCGATGGAATGCCCGCCAGCGTCGTGATCGCCGAACGCACGAAACGAGTGGAACGGCTGCGTTGCTCATGCAGATGGATGGCCGTCGCAATTCCGAGCGGCATCACGATCATGCTCATCAGCAACACAAGGACGACGGTGTCGATCAGCGCCGGCAGAACGCCGCCATCGAGGTTGGACGCGGTCGGCGGAGTCGCCAGAAAGCGACCCACATTGCCGAAGAACAATCGCATGCGCGCGAGCCGGTCGAGCGCGTTCACATGCTGGACCTCGCGCTCGAGCGCCGGTCGGCTTGCGAGCGCGAACACGCGCGCCGCACTCGTCGTCGACTCGCGCCCGAACAGGCGACGCCCGTCGTCCAGCACGACCGTGATCGCGTCGGCGGGCTGCGATTGCGACACGATGTCGATACGCGGCACGCGTCGATAGGCGACACCGATCCGGTCGATCTCGCTGGTGCGCAGCGCAATGACGCCGCTGTCTTCGAATACGATTTCCCCAAGCAGTGCACTGCCATTGCGCAGTTGCATCTCCGTGACCGACAGTGGCCAGAATGCACCGAGGCCGGCGATCGCAAGCCATCCGATCAGGCAAAGCAGAACTCCGAGACCTGTCGCGGTTGCACCGGCGAGCAACCAGATTTTCCCGTCCCCCTCACGCCGACCCATCAGGCGCCCGCCACTGCGTGCATGCGACGCCGCAGCCGCTCGCGCACTGCTTCGGCGAGGCAATTGAGCGCGAGGGTGAGCACCAGAAGTAGGAGCGCGGCCAGCAACAGACTTCGATAGGGTTCGCTCGCCGCTGCAGCCTCGGGCATGCCGAGTGCCAGATCCGCACTGATCGACCGCAACCCGGCCAGCGGATCAAATCCCGCAATGGGCGTGTTGCCGCTCGCCATCAGCACGATCATCGTTTCACCGAGACAACGCGATAGTCCGAGCAACGCGGCCGCCATCAAACCCGAGCCCGCAGCCGGCAACAGAACCGAAACGAGTGCCTGCCAGCGGGTCGCGCCCAACGCAAACGCCGCCTGCGTGTGCGTGCGTGGCACCAGGAACAATGCGTCCTCGGCGACCGAGAACACCAGCGGCATCGACGCGAATCCCAGCGCGAGTCCGACCAGCACTGCATTCCACGGACTTTCGGGAACGATCGCAATCGCATCGTGCTGCGCGCCCAAGGCAGCACCTGTTGCAACCACGGCGACGATCAGCGGCAGCAGCCAGAACGGAAGCCAGCCGTACGACTGCACGCGTTGACCCAGCGCCATTCCTCCGGTCAGAAGCAGCGCCGGCACCACGACGAGGAGCGCAAGAACCGTCGCAACGTGCGTTGCCAGCCACGGCGCAATGGTGGTCGTTGCGATCAGCCCGAACACCACGGTCGGCACCGCTTCGAGCATTTCCAGCGACGGTTTGATCCACGCGCGCAAGCGGGACGCGCAAAAATGGGCGGTGAACATCGCGGTTGCAACGCCGAGTGGAACGGCGACGAGCACCGCGCAGGCGCCGGCACGCAGGGTGCCGGCAAAGATCACGGCGAGACGGCTCCACGCGTCCGCCGGCAGTCCGGACCACGGCAACAGGCCGGCCATCAGATAGAGTGGAATCGCCAGCATGCCGGCGAGCACGAGAGCCGTCCCGGCGGAAACCAGCGCGCCGCGCACGCGCTCGCTCCGCCGCCGCGAAAGCGCTGCTCGCGCAATGAAGTCCTGACTCAACATGGGTTCCCACATCGCTGGAACAGCGGGCATTGGACCATGCCAGGGCCGCCTCATGACAGCGGTGTCGCAGCGTCGGTATGGCGGTCATCGATTGGTCATGCCGGCGCAACACGCGGGTCAACGGGAGCTGTCACCGTCGCGCAAATCATCCAGGGCGCCTTGCGCATGCGCGTTGCAATCGTCACCGAAACATGGCCACCGGAAATCAACGGCGTTGCGCTGACCGTGCAGTCGCTGGCGCGCGGCCTCGCGGCGCTCGGACACACGGTCGAACTGGTGCGTCCGGCTCAGACCCGTGAGGAGCCGGAGCAGTCGGATCCGACGTTCGAGCAGGTCCTGTTGCCCGGCGCATCACTGCCCCGATATCCAGGCCTTCGATTCGGACTTCCGGCCCGGCATGCATTGCAACGTCGCTGGAGTGCTCGACGTCCCGATGTGCTCTACATCGCGACGGAAGGGCCCCTCGGCCTCACTGCCCTCGGTGCGGGTCGCCGCCTCGGCATTCCTGCATGCACCGGCTTCCACACACGATTCGACGATTTTGCGCGCCACTACGGCGTCGGCTTTCTGACACCGATCGTCTTCGCGTATCTGCGACGCTTCCACAATCGTGCGTCGGCAACACTGGTCCCCACGACGGAACTGGTGGCTTTCCTCCGCGCGCAGCATTTTACGAACGTGCAGATGCTCCGCCGCGGCGTGGATGGAGAACTGTTCCACCCCGACCGTCGCGATGAAGCCCTGCGTTGCGAGTGGGGGTTGCTGCCCAATGATCTGGCCGTCATTCACGTGGGCCGGATAGCGCCCGAAAAGAACCTCGAGCTCGCGATCGACGCATTCCGTGCGATCAAGTCCGCACAGCCCACCGCGCGGATGGTATTCGTCGGTGACGGGCCCTCTCGGGCGGCGCTCGCCGGGCAAAATCCCGACATCGTTTTCACCGGCGCGAAGCGCGGAGACGATCTGGCGCGCCATTACGCCAGCGCGGATCTGTTCCTGTTTCCGAGCCTCACTGAAACGTTCGGCAACGTCACCCTCGAAGCGCTGGCAAGCGGTGTTCGCGTTGTTGCGTTCGACTATGGCGCCGCGCGCGCGCATCTCAACGATCCGCATGCCGGCAGCCGCGTTGCAATGGCTGATCACCAGGCCTTCGTCGTGGCCGCGTTGGCGATGGCGACGAACATCGCGCAAGAATCAGCAGACATGAAACGTGTATCGCGCAGCAGTACACGCGATGCCGTCGCCGATCTCGACTCGGCGGGCGTCGCGGCCCACTTCGCCGATCTTCTCGCTGACCTTTCACTTCGGAGAGCCGCATGACCACCTGGCAGCGTATCGGAATTGGCTGCGGAGAACGGAACCTGTGCCTGGCGATGAATCGCTGGGGCGCACGACGCGCGACGACGCGCTTCTTCAGCTGCATCAGCCGGCTCGGTGACGGCGGTTTCTGGTACGTACTGATCGCAGGCCTCGCCCTGGGCGGTGGCGTTCGCGGAGCACACGCCGCCTTGCACATGACGCTGGTCGGCCTGGTTGCTGCAACGCTTTACCGGTCTCTGAAGCGCTGGACACGTCGCGCGCGACCGTTCCGTGCGCACGCGGAGATCACGGCCTATCTCCTGCCACTCGACGAGTTCAGCTTTCCATCGGGCCACACGCTGCATGCGGTCAGCTTCAGCATGATCGCGATTGCATGGTTCCCGTGGCTTGCGGCAGTGCTGCTGCCGTTCACCCTGCTGGTGGCGATCTCGCGCGTGGTGCTCGGCCTGCATTACCCGAGCGACGTGCTCGCCGCCACGTTCATTGGCATCGTGCTCGCTGGCGCATCGTTCGGCGTGATTCCCGCCGGCTGGATCGGCTGATCGCGCACTCAGGATTTCGGAGGCGATGCATCGATGCAGCGCCTCAGCAACACCGACGATCCGTTGAACTCTGGCGTGCGCACGATGCTGTCGAGAATGTGGCCGCCGCGTGACGCGCGCTTGTTGCAGCTCATGTTGGTCGCGCGCAGCCCGTACGCATCGATTTCGGCTTTTGCATCTGCAGCGGCGATCGTGCGTTGGTCGGTCGGGAGCGATGCCTCGATTTTCGCGATCACCGGTGGATAGGTCGAAAACGGCACTTCATCGGCGACTTTCATCCACGCATAGCCGCTCAGGTCGTCTCGGCCGCTTCCCTGACCCAGAAGGTACATCCGCCCGAGCGCCCACTGGCTTCCCTTGTCACCGGCACAGGCGGTCCTGGTGAACAGTGCAGGCGCGGTGTCGTCGTGTTTGCCGTCGTACGCTTTTTTTGCGTCGTACAGCATTTCGCGGCAGGTGCGGGCCGACACGCGGTCAACCCCTTCCGAAGCGGAACCGTGCACGAGACTGGAACTCGCGACACCACCCAGCAGGACCGCAAGCACGACGAATCCCTTCATGATCATTCCGTTGATGAGGTGCCGCATCGGCCTGGCACGGATTGCGACGGAGTCCAGCGTCGGTCAGCCAAGCGTTCCCTTGCGCAACGAAACTAGAATCGTTCCACCCGTGCCCGCATCGTCGATGGCCGCAGTTGTGCCAGCCAGTCGCTTGCATTCGCAACCTGCGCATTGCGCTTGAAGGCATCGAGCGCCTCCAGATCGAGCTCCGCGCACGCCCACTGCGCGCCTTCGTCGGCACGAATCTCGACGCCGTCCGAAGGAAAGCCGCGATCGATGGGCGTATAGATGGCCGCGCGACCGGTATTCACATCGAGCGCGGGGCTCCACGCGGCTTCTCCCGCGGTCACGGAGCAGGCAACGTACACCTGATTTTCGAGTGCGCGCGCCTGGCAGCCGACGCGGACTCGATGCGCACCGGCATCGGTGTCAGTGCAGCTGGGTACCAGGATCACGCGCGCGCCCCCTTCGACCTGCGCACGCGCATACAGCGGAAACTCGATGTCGTAACACACATCGATGCCCACCCGCCCGAACTCGGTGTCGAACACCTTCAGCTCGTCGCCGGCCTCGATCACGCGTGCGTCACGCTCGAAACCGGTCAGCGTCAGCTTGTCCTGAAACGTGATTTTTCCAGACGGCGCGATGAAATAGGAGCGGTTCCGATAACGACCGCCGCCGATATCCACGAGAAACGTCCCGGCAACGAGATAGATCGAATGCCGCATCGCAAGCTCGCATGCCATTGCGATGTAACCGTCATGCTGAACCTGCATGGCTGCAAGCGAGCGCACGAAATCCGCGCGCACCTCCTCAACCTGGCCCGCAGCGGCCTCGAGTGCCAGGTATTCGGGCAACACGACGACGTTCGCACCGGCCTGTACAGCGCCGGCAACGCGCCCGCCGACGCGCGCGGCGAAATCCGAAAAATCGGCAGGCGCTCCGATGGCGTACTGCGCGACGGCAACGACGATTTTCATGAAGCCTCCAATGGACGTAGCCAGAAGCGCAGCGCGTGGTCGGAGGGCGCATCATCGCCGAGCTCCTGCCACTCCAGCCGACACAGCATGTCGTCTTGCCGCACGTAACCCCGACCTGCCCAGAATCGGTCGTTCAGTCGAAACCCGTCCGGTCGCCTCGAATCGCCGGGCGGGCGCTCGACCGAACAGAACGCGGTTGTCTCGAAGCGGCCGAGCAATCCGGCGTGACGCTCGCGCTCATCGAAAAACCGGTGGCCGAGTCGCTGACCGCGATAGCGCGTGAGGAGTACGGACTCGCCGAAATAGAACACCCGCGCCGGATCGATGCCGCGCTCAATGAATGGTTGCCTGAACGACGCGACCTCGTCGAGCAGGGGAACGCCGGTCGACGCACCCACCACCTCGTTGCCATCGAAGGCCAGCACAAACAAGCTGTCCGGTGATTTTGCGTACGTCGCGAGGTACTGCGCTTCGTAGTCGCGATCGCCCGCGTACAGGTAGGGCCAGTCCCGGAAAACCGCGATGCGCAGCGCGGCGACCGCGTCGAGATGGGGTGTCACCGCAGCGCCGGTGAAGAGTTGGACGTTGATCATCGCGCTACGGTAGCGACTGACGGTGCAGCAGGCAAAGTAGCGGAGGACGTCGTATCGGCGTCAAATCGTCGCGCCGATCCAGCGGGCCGCGCCCTGCCCGGCGATCCGGCCGCTGGCGAAGCACGCGGCGAGCAGATAGCCACCCGTCGGCGCTTCCCAATCGATCATTTCACCGGCGCAGAACACACCGGGTCTGGCCGTGCACATCAACGCGCCGTCAAGGGCGTCCACGCGCACGCCGCCGGCCGAGCTGATTGCTTCTGCGAGTGGCCGCTCGCGTTGAAGCATCAGCGGCAGTGCCTTGATGATCGATGCAAGCCGAACCGGATCCTGCTGATCCGCCTTGCTCGCAACTTCGAACACCAGCGCGGCCTTCACGCCGTCGATGCCGGCCTGCCGACGCAGGTGCTCGCTCAATGTCCGGCCAGCGCGCGGTTTGGCAAGATCCCGTTCCAGCCGGGACTGCTCGCGCCCGGGCGAAAGGTCCAGTCGGATCGTCATCGGGCCCGCGCGCGCGATGGCGTCGCGGATCGCTCCGCTGAACGCGTAGATCAGGCTGCCCTCGACACCCGAAGCCGTGATGACGAACTCGCCCTGCCGGCGCTGCACACCGTCCGCTCCCGTCCATTCGATGACCACCGGCTTCACCGGCTGCCCGGCGTGGCGCGTGGCCAGATGCGCGCTCCAGTCGACGTCAAAACCGCAGTTGGAGGGTTGCAACGGTGCGACATCGATCCCCGCATGTTGCAGTCGGGGGACCCATGCACCGTCCGATCCGAGCACCGGCCAACTACCGCCTCCGCAGGCCAGAACCAGCGCGCCATGCGACACCGAACGCGCATCGTCCCCCACACGAAACCGCAACGCACCTGCGGCATCCCACCCATGCCAGTCGTGATTGACGTGGAATCGGACGCCGCTCGCCCGCAGTCGGCGAACCCATCCGCGCAGCAGCGGGGCCGCTTTGAGGCTCAGTGGAAATACGCGACCCGAACTTCCGACAAAGGTTTCCACGCCGAGCTCGCGTGCCCAGGCACGCAATCGGTCGGCGTCGAAGGCGCGCAACCACGTGGCGACCAACGCGGACCGGTCGCCGTAGCGACCGACGAATGCGTCGAACGATTCGGAATGCGTGAGATTGAGACCACCCTTTCCGGCGATCAGGAATTTCCGTCCCACCGAACCCATGCGGTCGTAAACGTCGACCTCGATGCCCGCCGCGCGCGCGACTTCCGCCGCCATCAGTCCGGCAGGACCGCCGCCAATGACGGCGAGCGATCGGTGATTCCTGCCGCTCATCGTGGGCGCGTGATCGCCACGATTCAAACCCCTTTTCCAACCTGATCGAGCCAGTCCTGCAGGTTGTAGTAGTTCGTCACGCGCGCGATGCGACCGTCGCGCACATCGAAAAACGCGCCACCAGGCAGAACATATTTTTGTCCGTGCGCGGCGGGCAGCCCTTCGTCGGCAATCTTGTATTCGCCGTGCACGACATACTCCGCGGCGGCGCGCGTGCCATCGACACTGGCCATCACCGCGATGTTGCGCAACTGCTCGGAATAGCTGCGATCCATGCGGCCGAGGAACGCGCGGAACATCTCGCGGCCGCTCTCCCGCGACCCCTGGTTCAGATCGTGCACGACATCATCGGCGAGCAGACCGAGCATGGTGTCCCAGTCGCCGCGATTGAACGCGGCGTAGTAGTTCTGGATCAGCAGCAGCGTTTCGTTCATGGCGACGCGTCATCCGACTCAAGTGTGGTCGGCTATCGTAGCGCGCCCGCCGCGCGCCGCGGTTGTCAGCGCCAGAAGTGCGACATTCCGCTCGCATGGATGGCCCAGTACATGCCGAACGCGGTCCAAAACACCTTCTTCAGTCCGCGCGCCAGCAACCACGCGACGCCGATGGCGAGCAGAACGGGAATGTATTTCTCCAGCGTTTCGCGCGTCGGGGTCGAAAGATTCGGAAGCTGCACGTTCATGGCGATCTCCTGCGCACCGGATTGGATGCGCGATCATCGTCTCGCAGCGCGTCCCTGCGCATCAGATGCAGGCATCAGTCATCGGGGGTGACGTCTGTCATGCGCGCCCGCGTCGACGGCTCAGAACCAGATCCGCACGCCAGCGAGCCACTGTGTATCGCCCGCGACCTCTCCTGCCGCGCGCGCGAGATCCGCCGTCGCGCCAAGCAGCTGGTGCCGCTCGACTCCGACGTACGGCGCAAACCTGCGTTGGATTTCGTAGCGAAGGCGCACTCCCAGTTCCGCGTCTGCGACGCCGCTGCCGACCCGTGCTGATGGGTCCGCCTTCCCGTAGCCATTCAGCTCGAATCGAGGCTGCAGCACGAGACGCTGGCTGAGCAGGAGGTTGTACTCGGCTTCGAAGCGAACCGCCGTGTTGCCCCGCTCGCCCAGATACACCGTCGCCGTCATGTCGATGTCGTATGGAGCCCTCCCCTGGATTCCCGATGCCAGCCAGCTGCGCTCTGCACCCCGTCCGAAATCGTGTCGGATACCGAGCTTCGCATCCCAGAACGGCGCGACAGCATGGCTCCACAGCAGCTCGATGTCGGCGCGATCCGTGCGGCCATGTTCGCGCTCACCCTCGCTGCGAAACGCGAACCGGTCGAAATCGCCGCCCATCCACCCTTGCAGACTCCAGGCGAGTGCGGCCCCTGGATCTGCATCGACGTGTTCGAAGCGATCGAGGGAGAACATTCCGAACATCGCCTGGTCGTCCATCCCCATCACATCGACCATCTGGCTCGAATCCATCGCGCCCATGGGCTGACTCGGCGCGGCCGGAGGAACGTGGTCGGCCGGTGGTAGCGATTCGCCCGCAGCGCCAGGAAGGGTCGCAGAAACCGCGCTGTCGGTCGTCATCGCGGCAGCGCGTTCAGCAGAGTGCGGGGCGAGGCCGAGGGCGAGCACGAGCGCGCACGACGTCAACGGGATCACGCGACCACCACTTCGCGAAACATGCCCGCTTCCATGTGGTACAGCAGATGGCAGTGGTACGCCCAGCGGCCGATGGCATCCGCACTGACGCGATACGCGATCTTCTGCGCCGGCTGCACGACAACCGTGTGCTTGCGGACCTGGAACTGTCCGTCGGGCGATTCGAGTTCGCTCCACATGCCATGCAGGTGGATCGGGTGCGCCATCATCGTGTCGTTGACCAGCACGATGCGCACCCGCTCGCCGTGGCGCAACTGCAGCGGCTGTGCGTCGGAAAACTTCTGACCGTTGAACGACCACACATAGCGTTCCATGTGACCGGTGAGATGCAGTTCGATGTCGCGTTGCGTGTCGGCCGAAACCGGTTGCGTCAGCGTGTGCAGGTCGGCATAGGTGAGCACGCGACGTCCGTTGTCACGCAGTCCGATTCCTGGATCGTCGATGTTGGTGCGGGGGGCGTCGACGCGCATGTCGACACCCGGTCCGAATTCGCTCGCGGAATGGGCAATCGCGTTGCCTGCAGCGTGATGCATGGTCGAATGATCCATGCCGGCCATCGCATCGCCGCGCATATCGCCCATCATGTCAGCCATTCCCAGCAACGGACGTGCGTCGAGTGCGGGTACCGGAGCATGCATCCCGGCGCGCGGTGCGAGCGTGCCACGCGCGTATCCGGACCGGTCCATCGACTGGGCAAAGATCGTGTAGGCCTTGTCGTCCTCCGGCTCGACGATCACGTCGCAGGTTTCGGCCGGCGCCAGGCGGAACTCGTCGACGCCGACCGGTTCGACGTCCTGGCCGTCCGCCGCGACCACGCGCAGTTTGAGCCCGGGAATGCGGACGTCGAAGAACGTCATCGACGACCCGTTGATGAAGCGCAACCGCACCGTCTCGCCCGCGGCAAACAAACCACTCCAGTTCGCCGCGGGCGTGTTGCCGTTCATCAGATACGTGTAGACGTGTGCCGACACGTCGGCGAGGTCGCTTGGATTCATCCGCATCCGGTTCCACATCCGGCGGGACTCGAGTGCAGCGCGAACGCCCTGCGCGCTGCTATCACGCAGGAAATCCGCAGCGGTCGGCTGGCCGAAATTGTACGCATCGCTGTGCTTCTTCAGCGTCGCGTAGATGTGTTCCGGGTCGGTGTCGGTCCAGTCCGACAACACGATCACGTGTTCGCGATCGGTCGGAAACCGTTCGACTCCACGCGGGTCGATCACGATCGGCCCGTACAGTCCGACCTGCTCCTGGAACCGCGAATGGCTGTGATACCAGTAGGTACCCGACTGGTTCACGGTGAAGCGATAGAGATAGCTGCCGCCCGGTTCGATGCCCATGAACGAAAGGCCGGGCACGCCGTCCATATCGGCCGGAAGCACGATCCCGTGCCAATGGATCGAACTGGTTTCGGGCAATCGGTTGCGCACACGCAAGGTCACGGTGTCGCCCTGCTTCCAGCGCAACAGCGGTCCGGGTACCCGGCCGTTCACCGCGACCGCGAGCCGGGGCGAGCCCGTGAAGTCGACCGGCACTGCGCCAATGTCGAGATCGAATTGCGTGCCGGAAAGGACGGCGCCGCGCCCTTCGCTGGCACGCAAGCGTGGCCAGCCGCACGCGATGGCCAGCGCACCGGAAGCAACGCCGTGCACGAACCGCCTGCGTGAGGGCGACGGGAGGGGTGGCCGGCGAGTGCCGACATCAAAAGGGGACATGGTTGAAATCCGGGCGTACGCGCGACTGACGGCTGCGCATGAGCTTAAGACGGGCGACGACGCGTCCAAACGCGTTCGCCAGCGAAAACGACAACGGATTCAGCGGATCGGAGGGCGCTGGTGGGGGCCCGCGGGCGCGGCGAATGCAGAGTCGTCGTCGACCAACCGAGGTACGGGATGCGGCCGCGCAACTGCGATCGGCGACTCCGGCACATGGCCGATCGCATGCGCGAACGCACAGGCACACGCGACCTTGCAGCAACCATCGGAACCGTTCGCGTGCTTCACGGACGACGCCGTGTCGCAATGCATGCCGGACATCGACATGGCTGCGGCATCCGATGGACTGGTCGCACCGACGAGGCCACCCAGTGCGATCGACACCGCCAGCACGAACGCAGCGATCCGGGCAACACGCCAGCGCGCGATGCGGGACAGTCGTCGGACCGGGCTGGCGAACGGATGCGTCACGGACGAGAATGGTACGCGCTTGTGTTGCCCTTGCGCCAATCCATCATCGCCGGAATCACGGTGCAGGACATTTCCGCCCCACATGAACTACCGCCACGGGTTCCACGCCGGAAATTTCGCCGACGTCTTCAAGCACGTGATCCTGATCGAACTTCTGCACGCGTTGAAAGCGAAGCCGGCTGCATTCTGCTATGTCGACACGCACGCGGGTCGCGGCCGCTACGATCTGCGCGCAGAGCAGTCCGAGCGCACACGCGAATATGTGGATGGCGTGCAGCGACTGATTGACGCACCCGACCTTCCCCAGTCACTGCGCGCTTACGTCGATCTCGTGATCGGGGCCAACCCGACAGGCGCCATCGAGCACTACCCGGGGTCTCCATTGATCGCGCGCGCGCTGATGCGCGCTCACGATCATGCGATCGTTTGCGAGCTGCAGCCCGAGGAAGCCGGCGCGTTGAAGTCGGCACTCCGTGGCGACGCGCGTTTTGCCGTGCACCAACGTGATGGCTACGGCGCATTGAAAGCGCTGCTTCCGCCACCGCAGAAGCGAGGGCTGGTGCTGATCGACCCGCCGTTCGAAGCGCAGGGCGGCGAATACGCGCACATCCAGGACGCTCTCGTGAACGCATTGAAACGCTGGCCAAACGCGATCCATGCGATCTGGTATCCCATCAAGTTGCGCGAGACGATCGCGCCGTTCCACCGATGGCTTCACGCAAGCGAACACACCCGCGACGTGCTGGTGACCGAACTTCTGCTCAGCCCGGACAACACTCCGCTGCGGCTGAATGGCTGCGGCGTCGCGCTGATCAATCCGCCATGGCACTTCGAGCGGACTCTCGAGTCGTTCGTTCCTGCGTTGACGGCCCTGCTCGCACCCGGAACACATTCGAGCTACCGCATCGATACGCTGAAGAGGAGCGGCTGACCGGGTTTTCGTGTGGCAGTCGTCTGCGAGCAGAGCGAACGACTGGAAATACAATCAGAAGACTGAAACACGACGAACACGAAAAACACGAATGGACGATCCGTGGTGGCTCGTCGCTTGGCGCTCGATGCGTTTCAACGACACCGTCGATTACTTCATGTTCTCGGTTTTTTTTCATCTGTCAGGCTGGCGCTCGTTCACGTCCGCCAACGTCAGCCCGACACCTTCTTGTACGCCGCCAACGCCTGCGCGCGCGACGTGGCGAGATCGACCATCGGTGCCGGATAGCCGCTGCGCTGCAGGCGTGCCTGGTCGACCCACGGCTGATGAATGTCCTTTCCGGCGAAGTTCCGAAGTTCCGGCACCCACTGCCGCACATAGTCGCCCTTCGCATCGAAACGGGCACCCTGCGTGACCGGATTGAACACGCGGAAATACGGCGCCGCATCGGCGCCCGTCCCCGCCGTCCATTGCCAACCCTGCGTGTTGTTGGCGAGATCCGCGTCGACCAGGGTGTCCCAGAACCAGCGTGCTCCGTGCGACCAGTGCTGGCGCAGGTTCTTGGTCAGAAACGATGCCACCAGCATGCGCACTCGGTTGTGCATCCAACCGGTGCTCCACAGTTCGCGCATGCCGGCATCGACGATCGGTATGCCGGTCTGTCCGCGCTGCCATCGGTGCAGCGCGGCGACGTCGGGTTCCGCCCAGCGAAAATCGGTGAAGCGCGGATTGAGATTTTCCTGCGGCGTCTGCGGAAAATGAAAAAGCAGGTGGTGGGAGAATTCGCGCCAGCCAATCTCGCGCAGGTACGGCTCACCTCCGCCGGAGCCCCCGGTCGATGCCGACGCGTCCTGAAGCGCCCATGCAATCTGCATGGGGGAGATTTCGCCGAAATGGAGATGTGGCGACAATCGCGAGGTCCCGGCATGCGAAGGTATGTCGCGTTCGACGGCGTAGTCAGCGAGATGATCGCCGCAAAAGCGCCGCAAAAGCTTCGCTGCGCCCGCCTCGCCCGGTTCCCACGCGTCGCGCATTCCGCCGGCCCAGTCGATCGCCGGCAACAAATCAAGCGCCTCCAGCGCGAGACCCCCGCTCGATTCCATCATCGCGATTTTCCGCGGCGCCGCGGCGGTCGGACGGACTTCCAGGCCCGCGCGCGCCTTCCGCCAGAACGGCGTGAACACCTTGTAGGGATTTCCGTCGCCGGTTTCGATGGCCCAAGGCTCGACCAACAGCGCGCCATTGAAACTGCGCGCATCGGAACCGAGGTCGCGCAATCGCTGCTTGATCGTCGCATCGCGCGCAATCACCGCAGGGTCGTAAAGGCGATTCCAGTAGACAGCAGTCGCCCCGGTCGCCTTCAACAGACGCTCGAGCGTCGCGAGCGACGGGCCCTTCTCGATCCTCAGCGACGCTCCGCTTTTGCGAAGACGCGCATCGAGAGCAGTCAGCGAGGCGTGCAACCACCACAAGCTGGCTGCTCCCGGCGCCCATGGCGATTCCTCGTCGGGGGCGTGGATGAACAACGGGAGGATCGCATCGTGTGACGTGATTGCAGCGGCCAGCGCCGGATTGTCGGCAAGCCGCAGGTCTCGGCGAAACCAGACGATGGCTGTGCTCATGCGTTCCCCGCGAATCGACGAAGCGCGGAGCCTACCTGCAAACGCGTGAACGCACGCGCCGACCTCCCGCACACCAGGAAACCGCCGCAAACCGCCACATGTCGCCAGCAGTCCGCCTTGTTCGTCGCCGTATACTTCACTGGACGCAATGCCAGCGTTTTCGAATTGATCACCGGGGAGTTCACGATGTTCCTGCGTTCATCCGCACCGTACCAGCGGCGCATCGCCGCCACTGCCTGTTTCGCCGCCATGCTGGCGCTGTGCGCCTGCTCACGGAAACAGGATGGCGTTCCGGATGTGCAAGGCAGCAAGCCTGTTGCGGCGACACCCGCAAAAGCGGAAGTGCCGCAAGGTTTCGCGCTCGCCTCCGCGCGCGCCGAGCAGTATCAGGGGCAACTGGCGATCGCGATGGAGTTCACCCAGCCGCTCGTCGGCACCCAGGCGTTCGACACGCTGATCGGCGTGACGGACGCGAAGGGCGCCGCGGTCGAAGGGAGCTGGGCGCTCGACGAGGACGGCAAGACGCTGCGCTTTCCCTACGTGAAGGCCGACCAGAACTACGCAGTGCGCATCAAGGGCGAACTGGCGGCAGCGGACGGCAAGACCCTGGGTCATGAGACGACCAAGGACGTCAACACCGGGCCGATGGAGCCGGCAGTCGGTTTCGCTTCGCAGGGCAATGTGCTGCCGGCGCGGGAGACGCGCGGTCTGCCTGTCGTGTCGGTCAATGTCAGGGAAGTCGACGTGGAATTCCTGCGCGTGCACGACAACGAAGTCTCCAATTTCTTCGCTGCCTACCAGAAGAACGGCAAGCGCGGATCGTACGACCTCGATCCGCGCGGCGAGTGGTACAACCGCAAGGGCCGCCCGGTGGTCGACATCGCCGATTCGGTCTACGCAAACCGCTTCGTGCTGGCTGGCAAAGACAACGAGCGAACTCTCAATTATCTGCCGGTACAGAACATCACCGAGCTGGCCCAGCCCGGCCTCTACTTTGCCACGATGAAGCGCGCCGGCACTTTCAGCGACGAGCTCGAGACAAGCTACTTCTTCGTCAGCGACATCGGTCTCCACACGCGCGCCTACAAGGACTCGCTGTTCGTGCACGCGGCGTCGCTCAAAACAGGCGAGCCATTTTCCGGAGTCGAGCTGTCGGTGCTCGACGCGAAGGGCGAATCGGTGGTGGTCGGCAAAACCGACACAAACGGCAACGCGCAGCTTGCCTACGCGCTGAAAGCCGACCAGGTGATGGTCGCTCGCAGTGGCAAGGATGTGTCGCTGCTGCCGTTCAACCAGCCTGCACTCGATGTGTCCGATTTTGCAGTGGCCGGACGCAAGCAGACCTGGTTCGACGTGTTCGGATGGGCCGATCGCGACCTTTATCGACCGGGAGAGACGATCCGTCTCTCCGCATTGCTGCGTGATGACGACGGTAATGCGATCAAGCCGCAGCCGCTTTTCGTCACTCTCAAGCAGCCGGATGGACGGCCGTATGCGCAGGCGAAACTCGATCCAAAGGACCTCAATTATTTCGAGTGGTCGCGCGAAATCCCGGTCGACGCGCCGACCGGTCGCTGGCAGGTGGAGTTCCGTACCGATCCGAAATCGAAGGACGCGACGCAGGGTCTGACCTTCCGTATCGAGGAATTCCTGCCCGAGCGGCTGAAGCTCGATCTCTCGTCGACGCAAGCCGTTCTCAAGCCGGGCGAAGCGCTCAAGCTCGATGTCGAGGGCGACTATCTCTACGGCGCACCGGCGTCCGGCAATCGATTTACGGCGCGACTGACCCTGAGCGCCGACCCGCATCCGGTCGATGCGCACAAGGATTTCCATTTCGGCGACCCGACCGTAGAGCTGCCGAAAGAGGCGAAGGATGTCGTCGACGACGTGCTCGACGAACAGGGCAAGTTCGAGAAGGAGATCCTGATCCCAGATGCTGCGAAACCCACCGCTCCGATCGCGGTGATGCTGTCCGGCAGCGTGTACGAATCGGGCGGCCGAACGGTGACGCGCACACTCAAGCGCACCGTCTGGCCGAACGACGTGTTGGTGGGCGTGCGTCCGCTGTTCGACCTGAAGGAAGGATCGGATGCGCGCGGCCGTGCGGCTTTCGAGTTGATCCGCAGCAACGCGAATGGCGATCTGCTGGCCGGTCAGCACCTCAAGCTCAAACTGGTGCGCGAATATCGCGATTACCGCTGGACCTTCGACCGCGAGAGCGGCTGGCACTTCGACTACAACGAGCGCTACGAGGACAGCGAATCGCGCGAACTGGACACCGAAGCCGGCAAGGTTGCGAAATTCGATGTGCCGGTCGACTGGGGCAATTACCGCGTCGAGATCCTCGATCCGGCGACGGGACTGACCACCCGCCTTCCGTTTTTCGCCGGCTGGAGCTGGCACGACGACAATCGTGGCAAGGAGGCGCGCCCGGACAAGGTGAAACTCGCGCTCGACAAGCCGACCTATCACGCCGGCGACACGCTCAAGATCACGGTGACGCCACCGCAGGCCGGACCCGGGCTGCTGCTGGTCGAATCCGATCATCTGCTGTACTCGCGCACCATCGACGCGAAGCCGGGCGCGACGTTCGAAATTCCGGTAACGAAAGACTGGGAACGCCACGACGTGTACGTGACCGCGCTGGTGTTCCGTGGCGGTTCGGCAGCCGACAAGGTCACGCCGGCACGCGCAGTCGGCGAAGCGTACGTCTCGATGGATCGCAGCGACCGCAAGATCGACGTGCAGGTCGACGCACCGAAACAGATGAAACCGGAGATCGACCTGCCGGTCACCGTGAAAGCGCCGGCACTCGCCGGCAAGAAAGCGTACGTCACCGTGTCCGCGGTCGATGTCGGCATCCTCAACATCACGCGTTTCGCGCGACCCGACGCGAATGCGTGGTTCTTTGCGCAACGCGCACTCGGCATCGATGCCTACGATCTGTACGCGCGAGTCATCGAGAGTTTCGACGGCAACACGGCGAAGCTGCGCTACGGCGGCGACATGGCTCTCGCCGCACTGCCCCAGGCGCGGCGGCCGACCGCGAAAGTACAGACCGTCGATCTCTTTTCCGGCGTCGTCGCTCTCGATGCGAAGGGCGAAGCGAAGGTCGCACTGAAGATGCCCGATTTCAACGGCACCGTTCGGATCACTGCGCAGGTGTTTGGCGAGAACCAGTACGGCGGCGCCGACACCGAAACCGTGGTGCGCGCACCGCTGGTCGCGGAAATCTCGACCCCGCGCGTGCTCGCACCAGGCGACAAGGCGTCGCTCACGCTCGACCTGCAGAATTTCTCGGGCATCCCGCGTGAATTCACCGTCAACGTGACCACGGCGAAGCCGCTGGCGATCGACAAGGGCATGCGAAAGGTCACGCTCGCCGACGGCGCCAAGACGACCCTCGCCTTTCCCCTCACCGCGCTCGAGGGTTACGGCGTCGGCAAGATCAACGTGAGCGCGACCAGTGGCGAGATCAAGATCGACCGTCAGTTCGAGATGGTCGTGCGCGCCGCTTGGCCGAGCACTCTTCGTTCGTCGTCCCGAGCGCTCGACAGACTCGAACCGGTCACGCTGGGCTCCGACATGATGGACGGCTTGCTGGCCGACTCGGTCACTGCACGCTTGACCGTATCGAGCCTGCCACCGCTGCCATTTGCCGCCGCGCTGAAGGATCTGCTGCGCTATCCCTACGGCTGCATCGAGCAGACCACCAGCAAGGGATTCGCCGCGCTGCTTCTCGATGGCGAGACTGCGCAGAAATTGCAGGTCGACGCGTTGCCGGGCGATCAGCGCAAGGAACGCATTGAGGGCGCGATCGGGCGGATCGCGTCGATGCAGATCGCGTCAGGTCACTTCTCGATGTGGGGAGGCGACAGCAGCATCAGCGAGTTCATCACGCCCTATGTGGTCGAGTTCCTCGAGGATGCTCGCGACGGTGGCTTCATCGTGCCGGAAGACACGCTGCAGAAATCGTTCAAGCGCCTGAACGACGATCTGCTGTCGGGAGGTCATCCGTTTTACGGATACGAACACGGCGACGCATTGCGCTTCGCCAACGAGGCGTATTCGGGTTACGTGCTCGCGCGGGTCAACCGTGCGCCGCTCGGCACACTGCGCGCGCTGTACGACAACGAGCGAGGCAAATCCCTGACCGCGCTGCCACTGGTGCATCTGGGCATCGCGCTCAAGTTGATGGGCGACCAGCCGCGCGCGGAAAAGGCCATCGCCGAGGCGTTCGCGAAGAAGGTCGATCGGCCGTGGTACCTCGGCGACTATGGCTCGGATCTGCGCGACACCGCATTGATGATTGCGCTGGTGCATCAATACGGTCTCGACAAACCGGAGTACGACGGCCGGGTGTTCGACCTGGCGCGCTCGCTGACGACGCGCGATCACCTCGCCGACGATCGTGAACGCAAGTACGGCTGGCGATCGATGTACTTGAGCACCCAGGAACAGATCGCGATCGCGCGCCTCGGCAAGACGCTGATCAAGGACGGCGACACCGTCGTCTCGGGAACGCTCGGTATCGGCGGCACGTCCACTCCGATCAGTCCCGAACGCCTGTGGAGCCGCGAATTCGTCGGCAGCGAACTCGCGGCCGGCGTGCGTTTCATGCCGGAGGGCGACCTTCCGCTGTACGTCAGCACTGACGTCGCCGGCGTGCCGAAAACGGCGCCGCCGGTCGACGATCATCACGTGTGGATCCAGCGCCAGTTCTACACGCTCGATGGCAAGCCATGGGAGCCGGCACCGATGAAGGAAGGCGACAGCCTGATTGTCGGGCTCAAGCTTGAAGCACGCGAAGCAATGCCGGACGCCTTGCTGGTCGATCTGCTGCCAGGTGGTCTGGAAATCGAGAATTTCAATCTGACCGATGCCAAGCAATGGGCCGATGTGGTCGTCGACGGCATCACGATCACCGATCGCTCACAGGCGGCCGACGTGCGCCACGAGGAATTCCGCGACGACCGGTACGTCGCCGCGCTGAAACTCGACAAGGGCCAGACCGCGCATGTGTTCTATCTGGTGCGAGCCGTGTCACCCGGCACGTACCAGGTGCCACCGCCGCTGGTCGAGGACATGTACATGCCATCGGTGCGCGGCATCGGCCGCAGTACGCCGGCGTCGGTGACGGTGATCGAACCCTGAGGTCAACGGAACACGAAGCAGTAGCGGCGTCGTGATCCGCAACGGACGTCGATGAAATCCCGACTGCGCCGCCGATTGCGACAACTGGGAACGACCGTGCTGGTGCTGTCCGCACTGGCGCTGCTGCTCGACCGCCTGTTTCCGCTGCCTCTGCCCGACGCATCGAGCGGCAGCACGGTGGTGCTGTCGCGCGACGGCATTCCGTTGCGTGCGTTTCCCGACCGCGATGGCGTGTGGCGCTATCCGGCACGTCTGTACGACGTCTCGCCGTTGTACATCCATGCACTGCTCACTTACGAAGACCGCTGGTTCTACCGACATCCTGGCGTGAATCCGTTCGCGCTCGCGCGCGCATTCGTGCAGTGGATCGTGCATCGGCGCCTTGTCTCGGGGGGCTCGACGCTGACGATGCAGGTCGCACGCATTCTCGACGGGACGCCGCACAGTGCACTCGGCAAGTTGCGCCAGATCCTTCGCGCGCTGCAACTGGAAGCGCATCTGTCCAAGGCGGACATCCTTACCCTGTATCTCGACCGCGCGCCGTTCGGCGGAACGATCGAGGGGGTCGAAGCGGCGTCGTGGGCCTATCTCGGAAAGCCGGCGTCGCGGCTGTCGCATGCCGAAGCCGCGTTGCTCGCCGTGCTGCCACAGATGCCGAGTCGCCTGCGTCCCGATCGCCGACCGGATGCGGCGCGCCGTGCGCGCGACAAGGTGCTCGCACGCATGGCCGATCTCGGCGTCTGGACGCGCTCGCAAGTGCACGACGCGCAGATCGAGTCGGTCGCGGCCCGCACCTTGCAGGCGCCGATGAGCGCAGCACTGCTGGCCGAGCGGCTGCACGAAGAGAAACCGCTCGTTCGGCGGATCACCACGACGATCGATGCCGAACTGCAGCGTTCGCTTGAATCCCGCGTCACCGACTACCTCGCGCACCTGCCCGATCGCACATCGGCCGCATTGCTGGTGGTCGACAACGCGACGCTCGAGGCACGCGCCTACGTTGGCTCGGCGGCCTTCGGCGACGAGCGCCGACTCGGCCACGTCGACATGGTGCGCGCGTGGCGCTCGCCCGGCTCGACCTTGAAGCCGTTTCTCTACGGCCTCGCGCTGGATGATGGCCTGATCGATTCGGAAAGTCTTCTGATCGACGCCCCGCAATCATTTGGCACCTATCGACCGGGCAATTTCGACATGGCCTACAACGGACCGATCGGTGCCGCTGAAGCGCTGCGCCTGTCGTTGAACGTGCCGGCCGTCGATCTGATCGACCGCATCGGGCCGACGCGCTTCGCAGGACGACTCGCGAATGCGGGTCTCGCGTTGCGCCTGCCGCGCGGCGTGCAGCCCAATCTCTCGGTGATCCTCGGCGGCGCCGGTGTGCGAATGGAAGATCTCGTCGGCGCGTACACCGCGCTCAATCGCGCAGGCGTGGCCGGACGCGTGCGCTACGCGGCCGACGACGCGACCGTCGATCGTCGCATCCTGTCCAATGGCGCGGCGTGGATCGTGCGCGACATTCTCGAAGCCAATCCTCGACCCGGTTATGCGCCGGGCACGTTTGATCCGGGCTCGCGTCCGCGCGTCGCGTGGAAGACCGGCACCAGCTACGGATTCCGCGACGCCTGGGCCGTCGGCGCGACGCGCGCCTACACCGTCGCCGTGTGGATCGGCCGACCGGATGGGACGCCATTGCCCGGACAATACGGCGCGGTGACCGCGTTGCCATTGATGTTCCAGGTCGTCGACAGCCTGCCGCGGAGCGCGATGTCCGCAACGCCGCAACCGCCACCCGTCGAAGTCACGCAGGCGGACGTCTGCTGGCCGCTCGGCCTCAGATTCGATTCCACGCGCCCGGAGCTTTGTCATCAGAAGCGCACCGCATGGCTCTTGAATGGCGTCATCCCGCCGACCCTTCCGGAACGCGACAATTCGGTGTGGAGTGCCGGAGTCACGCACTTGCGCCTCGATGCGAGCGGAGCCCGCATCAGCGCCGCGTGCACGAAAACTGCGTCCAGCGAAATCGACATCGCGCGCTGGCCCGCCCTCGCCTATCCGTGGCTGTCACGTGAACTGCGTCATCGCGCGAGCTTGCCCGCCCTCGCCAGGGGTTGTGCACCCGATGGACTCGACGCGGCACAGCAGATCCACATCGAGGGCGTCGCCGACAACGCGGCGATTGCACGTGCGCCCAACAGCGACAAGCCGGCGACATTGCGGCTACGCGCCCTCGGCGCGACCGGCGAGGTACTGTGGCTGGTGAACGGTCGACTCGAAGGCGAAACAACGGGAACCGGACCGTTTGAACACGCGTTTGCGGACGCCGGCAACCAGACAGTCACCGCGCTGTCCAACAGCGGCGCGACGGCGCAGGTCAGCGTGCGGGTGCTGCGCTAGACGCAAACTGGCCGCCGTGGCCGAAATCTCCGATGACTCGCCGGCGAAGGAAACGACTCAGGCGACCCCTTCAACCGGCGGCAACGCGCTTGCCGCTGCGTCCGCCCTGCGTCGTCCCAGCCGCGTCTGCAAGCGCTCGAAGTACAGGTAGATCACCGGCGTGATGTAGAGCGTCAGCAACTGCGACGTGATCAAACCTCCGACCACGGCGAGTCCGAGCGGTCGCCGCGCTTCCGCACCAGCGCCGAAGCCGAGCGCGATCGGCAGCGTGCCCATCAGCGCCGCGAACGTCGTCATCATGATCGGTCGGAATCGCACGACGCATGCTTCGAGGATCGCGTGTTCGGCGTCGTCGCCCTCGCGCTGCTTTTCCAGCGCGAAGTCGATCATCATGATGGCGTTCTTCTTCACGATGCCGATCAACATGATCAGGCCGACCGCACCGTAAAGGTCGAGGTCCTTGCCGAAGATCGTCAGCGTGAGGAGGGCTCCAAAAATCGCGGTCGGCAGGCCAGACAGGATCGTCAGCGGATGGATGAAGCTCTCGTAGAGAATACCAAGCACGAGATAGATGACGAAAATCGCGAGGACCAGCAGGATGCCCATGCCCGATACCGAGTCCTGGAAGGACTGCGCGCTGCCCTGGAACGAGGTCGTGATCGTGTCGGGCATCTTGAGGTTGGCCACCGTCTTGTCCACTCCGTCGACCGCGCTGCTGAGCGACATGCCCGGCCCGAGGTTGAACGACACGGTCACCGCAGGCACCTGGCCGAGATGGTTGATCGTTGCCGGGCCGACGGAGTTTCCGGTTTTCGTCACCGCCGACAGTGGCACGAGCTGCGTGGATGGTTTGGCAGTCGCGTCGCCCACTGCCGCGCTGGTCGGCAGCGTTGGGGTGATGTAGATCGTCGAGAGCACGGACGGATCCGACTGGCGTTTCGGGTCGACCTGCATCAGCACCCAGAACTGGTCCGATTGCGTGTAGATCGTCGACACCTGCGCAGGACCGAACGCCTGGTACAACGCGTTCTCGATTGAATCGGGTGTTACGCCGTATGCGGCCGCCGCGTTGCGGTCGATCGTCACGTCGAGCTGCGGATTGGCGATCAGCATGTCGCTGGTCACGTCGAGGAAACCGGGAACCTTCGACAATCCGGCAACGAGCTTCGGCGTCCACTCGAACAACTGCTTCGTTTCGGTCCCTTGCAACACGAACTGGTACGTACTGTTCGTGAGCTTTCCGCCAATGCGGATCAGCGGAAGATTCTGCGGGAATGCCTGCAGGCCGACGATGTGCTGAAGCTTGGGTCGCAGCTCCTGCACCACCTCATCCGCATTCTTGCGCTGGCCGGGCGGCTTCAGATTCACGATCATCCGACCGAGATTCAGTGTTGCGCTGCTGCCACCGGCGCCGACGAAGGCCATCACATTGTCGACATTCGGATCCTTGCGGATCACGTCGAGCGCCTCGCGCTGCTTCGCCATCATCGCGTCGAAGCCGATGTCCTGCGCCGCCTGGGTGAACACGAACAACTGCCCGGTGTCGTCGTTCGGCAGGAATCCTTTGGGCACCTTCACCGCAAGAACGCCGGTGGCAATGACCAATGCGAAGAACACCAGCAGCACGATGAAACGATGATGCACGCACGTTTCAAGCGTGCGTTTGTACAGATTCTGGGTGGCATCGAATGCGCGTTCAAACGCCTGGTACATCCGCCCGTGCGTGCCGCCGTGGAGCGGCTTGAGCATGCGGCTGCACAGCATCGGCGTGAGACTCAGCGAGACTGCACCGGACACCAGCACGGCGGCGACAATGGTGATCGCGAACTCGTTGAGGAGGCGACCGATGATGCCTCCCATGAACACGACCGGGATGAAGACCGCCACCAGCGACAGCGTCATCGAGACGATGGTGAAACCGATCTCGCGCGCTCCATCGAGCGTCGCGGTGAGGCGGTCCTTGCCCATCTCCATATGGCGCGAGATGTTCTCGAGCATCACGATTGCATCGTCCACCACGAAACCGACCGACAGCGTCAACGCCATCAGCGAGAGGTTGTCGATGCTGAAGCCGAGCGCGTACATCACCGCGAACGTACCAACGATCGACATGGGCAGCGCAAGCGATGGAATCACCGTCGCCGAGACGTTGCGGAGGAACACGAAAATGACCAGCACGACCAGCACCAGCGCGAGCACGAGGCTGAATTTCACGTCGTCGACCGATTCGTGGATGCTCTGCGACCGGTCGTAGATCACCTTGAGGTCGGCTCCGGCCGGCAACGTGCGCTCGAACGCCGGCAGCATCTTCCGGATGTCCTCGACCACCGTGATCGTGTTGGTGCCTGGCTGCTTCTGGATCGCCAGCACCACGCCCGGCTGGCCATCCAGGAACGCGCCGCCCTTGTCGTTCTGCACGCCGTCGTAGACGTGCGCAATGTCCTTCAGCCGCACCGGCGAACCGTTCTGATAGCTGACGATGAGTTCACCGAACGCAGCCGCATCCTTGAGCTGGCCATCGACCATCACGTTGTAGATGCGGTTCGGGCCATAGAGCGTGCCGGTCGGAAGGTTCACGTTTCCACTGCCGATGGCACTCGCGACCGTGTCGATGCCGAGGTTGCGCCCGGACAGTGCTGTTGGATCGAGATCGATGCGCACCGCGTATTTCTGCGATCCGTAGACATTCACCTGCGCGACGCCATTGACCGTAGAGATTCGTTGAGCGAGCGTGTTCTCCGCGAACTCATTGAGCGTGGAAAGCCGCAGCGTCTTCGACGTGAACGCAACGTAGAACACCGGCGAATCGGCAGGATTCACCTTCTTGAAGGTCGGCGGAGTCGTCATCTGCGACGGCAACTGACGCAACGCGGCCGAGATGGCCGCCTGCACGTCCTGCGCTGCGGCGTCGATATTCCGGTCGAGAGCGAACTGGAGGGTGATCGACGTGGTGCCGAGCGAACTCGACGACGTCATCGAATCCACCGCAGGAATCTGCGAAAACTGTTTTTCCAGCGGCGTCGCGACGGCCGACGCCATCGTTTCCGGCGAAGCGCCGGGCAAGCTCGCCGAAACCTGGATGGTCGGAAAATCGACGTTCGGCAATGCCGCCACCGGCAACTGGCGATAGCCCACGATGCCGAAGACAAGCAGGCCAACCATGACCAGTATCGTCATCACCGGCCGGCGGACGAAGATCTCCGAGACGTTCACGGTGCGGGCGCAGCGTCGGAGACAGCCAGCGCGGATCCGTTCTCGACGCGCAACTGGCCATCGAGCACGACCGTTTCACCAGCGGCCAGCCCCTTCGCGATCACTGCGTCACCCTCGACCAGCCGGGCGACCTCGACGGTGCGCTGTTCTGCGTGCCGGTCCGGCTTGACGACGAAGACATACGGACCGTCTGGGCCATTCTGCACGACCCGGTCCGGCACGACGATGGCATTCGCGTCGGTGCCGAGCGTGAGACGGACGTTGACCAGCTGGCCCGGCCACAGCAAGTGTTCGACGTTGGCAAACTCACCCCGCAGCTTGATGGTGCCGGTGGTCGTATCGACGGCGTTGTCGATGAACGCGACCTTTCCTTCCACCGGTTGCGCAATGCCTTCGATGTTGGCCGACAGGGACAGAGGTGCTGACTTCTGCGCCGAGAGCACGCGACCGAGCAGCGTTCCGGGCAACGCGAACGTGACGTAGATCGGCTCGATCTGGTTGATCACGACGAGCGCACTTGTGTCGTTCGCCTTCACCAGATTGCCTGGCTGCACGAGAATGCGGCCGATCTTTCCAGCCAGCGGCGAGCGGATGTCGGTGAATCCAACCGCGAGCTTCGCCGACGCGACATTCGCCTGGCTGACTTTCACGCTCGCGGCCGACGACGCAAGATTGGTGCGGTACTGCTCCATCTGGTCGGCCGAAATGTAATGCTTTGCGGCAACCGGCGCGTAGCGATCCACCTGCGACTTCGCCTGCGCGAGCGCCGCCTGATCCCTGGCCAATGCGGCTTGCGCTTCGTGCAGAGACGACTCCGCCGTGCGCGGATCGATGCGGAAGAGAGCCTGCCCGAGCACCACAGTGTCGCCGTCCTTCACGAACGCCTGATCCATTTGTCCATCGACCAGCGACTTGATCGATACGCTGTTGATCGCTTCGACGGTGCCGACCGCGTTGGCCAGCAGCGGCATGTCGCGAACGACGACAGTCGCCACGGTGACCGGCGAAGGAGAGGCCACCGGCGGCGCATGATCACGCGAACACGCAATGATCGCGATGGGCAGGACAGCCGCGACAAGCGGCCAATGGCGCGATTTCCGGTTTTTTCTCATGCGCACTCGGCTCTGTCGCGATCCAATCGGGCATTGTGACGGATCGTTTGAATCGCTTGTGTCCGGAGGCGGTAAAGCAGACGTAAAGCGCACTCATGACGTCCGGGCGATTCATCCTGCGTTCCGCCGCGTTACCCGCGTCGCAGAGAACGTGCGATCGCAGCGTCCGCAAGCGCTCTGCAACGTGACGTACTGTAAACTGGCCGATCGGCATCCACCCCACAGCCCGGGGTCGGCGTCCGCGCGCGTCACTAGCTGTCAGGAATCCATGCTCATCAAGCCTCCTCTGCCGGCATCGGTCAGACAGCGCCGCTACTGGTCGACGCCGCACGGTTCATCGCTCGCGCTCGTGCTCGCCGAAACCGGTCGCACCCACGCGGGCGTCGTCGTCGTTGTTGCCCACGACACCCACGCGGCGCATGCGCTCGAACTCGAACTGGGCGTGTTCGCCGGCACCGATCTCGAAGTGCTGCAGTTTCCCGATTGGGAGACACTCCCTTACGACCTGTTTTCACCGCATCCGGACATCGTTTCCCAACGCATCGCGACGTTGTACCGGCTGCCGTCGCTCAAGCGTGGCGTTCTCGTCGTACCGATTGCGACGCTGATGCAGCGCCTCGCGCCGCGCAGCTATGTGACCGGCTCGGGTCTCGTGCTCGAATTGCGGCAGAAACTCGACATCGCGAACGAACGCAGGCGGCTTGAGGCATCGGGCTACCGCAACGTTCCGCAGGTGCTCGAGCCGGGAGACTTCGCGGTGCGTGGTGCGCTGCTCGACATCTTTCCGATGGGCAGCAATGAACCGTATCGGATCGAGCTGTTCGACGACGAAATCGACTCGATCCGCACCTTCGATCCGGAAACGCAGCGCTCCGACCACAAGGTCGACTCTGTGCGGCTGCTACCGGCGCGCGAATTTCCGCTGACCGAGGAATCGGCGAAGGCGTTCCGAAACGCGCTGCGAGAACGGTTTCCGATCGATCCACGCCGTTGCCCGCTGTACCAGGACATCAAGGAAGGCACGACCCCGAACGGCATCGAGTATTACCTGCCGATGTTCTTCGAGCAGACCGAAACGTTGTTCGACTACCTGTCGTCGGATGCGCTGTTCGTGCTTGACGCGGGCGCGCTCGATGCGGCCGAGGCGTTCTGGCTGCAGACGGCAAGCCGCTACGACCAACGGGCGCACGACATCGAGCGGCCGATCCTTCCGCCCACCGAACTCTATCTTCCACCGCAGCAGCTGCGTGAACGGCTCAACAACGAGTTGCGCGTCGACATCGTTGCAAAGGGCGCCAGCGAGCACGCAGTCGATCTCGGAACGCAGCCCGCTCCGAGCCTGCCGATCAACCGCAAGGGTGAGGTGTACGCCGAAGAGCTCAAGCACTTCGTTGGCGCGTATCCCGGCCGCGTCCTGATCGCAGCCGATTCGGCAGGACGCCGTGAAGCGTTGATCGAGCAGCTCGCCATCGCGCAGCTTCGCGCGGACACCTTCGCGTCATGGCAGGAATTCGAGCGCAGCGACAGCCGGTTTGCGATCACGGTCGCATCGTTCGAACAGGGTTTCGCGCTGACCAAGCCCGCACTCACCGTGCTGACCGAACGCGAACTGTTTGGCGAGCGCGTGCAGCAGACGCGGCGACGCAAGCGCGCTGCACGCGATCCCGAATCGATCGTTCGTGATCTCGCTGAACTGCAGATCGGCTCGCCGATCGTTCACGTCGACCACGGCGTCGGCCGTTACCAGGGTTTGCTCAAGCTGGACGTCGGCGGCGCGAGCGCCGAATTCCTGTCGATCGAATATGCCAAGGGCGACAAGTTGTATGTCCCCGTTGCGCAATTGCACCTGGTGTCGCGGTACTCGGGCACCGCGCCCGAGCTCGCGCCGCTGCATTCGCTCGGCGGCGACGCATGGGAGCGCGCAAAGAAGAAGGCGGCGGAAAAAGTACGCGACGTTGCGGCCGAACTGCTGGCGATCTACGCGCAGCGCGAAGCGCGCCAGGGCAGATCGATTCCGGTCGACCGCGAGATGACGGAGCAATTCGCGGCCGCATTTCCGTTCGAGGAAACACCGGATCAGGCGACCGCGATCGAGGCCGTGATTGCCGACCTCGCCTCGCCGCGACCGATGGATCGCGTCGTGTGCGGCGATGTCGGTTTCGGCAAGACCGAAGTCGCGCTGCGCGCAGCGTTCGTCGCCGCGACAGCTGGAAAGCAAGTGGCCGTGTTGGCGCCGACGACGCTGCTTGCACAACAGCATTTCCAGAATTTCCGCGACCGCTACGCCGACTGGCCGATCCGCGTCGAAGTGTTGTCGCGTTTCAAGTCGAAGAAGGAAATGGCCGAGGCGCTGGCGAAGCTTGCCGAGGGCAAGGTCGACGTGATGATCGGCACGCACAAGCTGCTGCAGGCCGACGTGAAGTTCAAGGACCTCGGTCTCGTGATCATCGACGAGGAGCAGCGCTTCGGCGTACGGCAGAAGGAAGCGCTGAAGAAACTCCGCGCCGAGGTCGACCTGCTGACACTTACCGCGACACCGATTCCGCGCACGCTGAACATGGCGATGGCCGGTTTGCGCGACCTGTCGATCATCGCGACACCGCCGGCGCATCGACTCGCGGTGAAGACCTTCATCGGCCACCACGATCCGGCACTGATCCGCGAAGCGATGCAGCGCGAGCTCGCGCGCGGCGGCCAGGTGTACTTCCTGCATAACGAAGTGGAGACCATTGAAAAGACGGCGCGTGAACTGGGCGAACTGATGCCCGAGGCGCGCCTGCGCGTCGCCCATGGCCAGATGCCGGAGCGCGAACTCGAGCAGGTGATGCTCGATTTCTACCGCCAGCGCTTCAACGTGCTGGTCGCGACGACAATCATCGAATCGGGCATCGACGTGCCCAGTGCGAACACCATCATCATCAATCGCGCGGACCGCTTCGGGCTCGCGCAGCTGCATCAGCTGCGCGGCCGCGTCGGTCGCTCGCATCATCGCGCGTATGCCTATCTGATTCTTCCGGAAGGCCGTTCGATTACCGCGGACGCGGAGAAGCGCCTCGAAGCGCTGGCCTCGCTGGAGGAACTGGGCGCCGGATTCACGCTGGCGACGCACGATCTGGAAATCCGTGGCGCCGGCGAACTCCTCGGCGAGGAGCAGAGCGGACAGATCGAGGAGGTCGGTTTCTCGCTCTACACCGACATGCTCGATCGCGCGGTGCGCGCGCTCAAGAGCGGCAAGGTGCCGGACTTCGACCTCACGCAGGACCACGAGGCGGAGGTCGAGCTGCATCTTCCCGCGCTGATCCCGGACGACTATCTGCCCGACGTCAACGCACGCCTCACGCTCTACAAGCGCATTGCGAGCGCGCGCAACGAGGACGACCTGCGCGAGTTGCAGGTCGAGATGATCGATCGGTTCGGGCTGCTGCCCGAGCAGGTGAAGCAGCTGTTCGCGACGACCGCACTGAAGCTGGTTGCCACCCCGCTCGGCATCCGCAAGCTCGACGTCG
Organism: Dokdonella sp.; assembly: GCF_039926425.1. GTDB lineage: Bacteria > Pseudomonadota > Gammaproteobacteria > Xanthomonadales > Rhodanobacteraceae > Dokdonella_A. The sequence continues at coordinate 4,071 of NZ_JBDSWZ010000299.1, read as the reverse complement.
GTGCCAACGGCGGACGCGTGATCTTCCGGCCCAATCCGTCGATCGAGCCGTTGACCGTGATCCGTCTCATCCAGTCGCAGCCGCGGGTCTACGCACTCGATGGCCAGGACAAGCTGCGCTTCAAGATGCAACTCGACGGCGCCGCCGAGCGCCTGCGTGCGGCCAGCGACCTGTTGACGGCGCTCGGCGCGCGCCGAGCCGCCTGACGACACGCCCGCCTCCCTGGTCTGCAATCCGGAAATCTTTCAACGATGCCGAACGATGTGCTGCACCGCTTCCAGCTCGAGAACGCCGGAGTACGCGGCGCGATCGTGCGCCTCGACGACGCGTGGCGCCGCATCCGCGCCAATGGTCACTATGCGGGTCCCCTCGCCGGCATTCTGGGTGAAGCCGTTGCCGCCAGCGCGCTGTTCACCAGCACGATCAAGTTCGAAGGCCGCCTGTCGATTCACCTGCGCGACAGCGGCGCGCTGAAACTGCTGTTCGCCGACTGCACGCACGATGGAATCCTGCGCGGCGTGGCGCGATGGGAAGGGGATGCACCGATGATGCGGATCGTGCCGGATCCGGGTGCATGCCTGGCCATCACGATCGAGAACGCGATCACCGACTCGCGCTATCAGGGGCTCGTCGCAGTGGAAGGCGACACCCTCTCCGACGCGTTCGAGGGGTATTTCCAGCGCTCCGAGCAGTTGCCCACGCGCATCATTCTGGCCGCGGATGACGATTGCTGCGCAGGACTGATGCTGCAGGAGATTGCCGCAACCGGCGGCGAGTCAATGGGCGATGAGGACGGCTGGAACAGGGTTGGCCACCTTCTCGCCACATTGACGCCGCAGGAATTGCTGACGCTTGCGCCCGAGGAAACGTTGCTGCGTCTCTTTCACGATGAGCGGGTGCGCATGCATCCGGCGCAGGCGCTCCAGTTCGGCTGCACGTGTTCGCGCGAACGGGTGGAAGACATGTTGCGCGCGCTCGGCCGAGAGGAAAACGAGTCGGTGCTCGCCGAACAGGGATCGGTTGATGTGACGTGCGAGTTCTGCAACCGGCGCTATGTGCTCGATGCGGCCGATGTCGCCGTTGTATTCGCGAATGTGCCGACCGACGGCGGGCCTGCGACGCGCCACTGAGCACCGCCGGGGGCGAGGCTGTCGTTGCGCGTCGGTCACGCTGTTCAACGATGATTGCGGGACCCGTTGACGGCGATGGTACGCATCGTGCTTTACTCGGTCTGCCCGAATCCACTCAAGGTATCCCCAGCCCGTGTCCCGGCTGTACGCGACAATCATCTGCATCGGGCTCACGCTGATCGGAACATCGGTTGGCGTCGAATCGAAAGAGAGACCGATCGACCTGCTCGATATCGGAGCGCCGTCGTTCACGACATTTACCGCACGTGATGGCGTGCCCGAGTCGGTCGTCGTCGACGTCCGCACCGATTCGGAAGGCTTTGCCTGGCTCGCGTCTCCGGCAGGCTTGTCCCGCTACGACGGACGCTCGTGGACTCCACTCAGGGATCCAGCGCTTGCCGGATCGGTTGCCAACCTCTTCGTGGACAGCACCGGAATCCTGTGGGCGAGCTTTCGCGACCTTGGAATCGCACACAAGGACGCGACAGGCTGGCATGTGGAAAACCGCGAGACCGGTTTGCCGAGCACGCGATACCGCAGGCTCAGCGAAACAATCTCCGCGGATGGCTCGCACGAACTCTGGGCGCTTTCCGCTGACGGGCTGCTTCTCCGGCACGGCGCCTCGGGCTGGGTCGTCGAGCCCGGACCCGATCCGCAGTCGGCAGGTGGACTGACCGCGATTGCTCGAACGCATCTGATCGGAGGACAGGAACGTTTGTGGCTTGCGACCGGCGACAACGGCCTCTGGTACCGCGAGGATGGACGCTGGAAAAAGCACGAAGGCGACGGCTTCGCGCCCCGCCAGATCGAAGACCTGCTGGTCACCGGTCGTGGCGACGATGAGGCCTTGTGGGTATCGACCTTCGGTGTCGGGCTATGGCGCCTCGATGCGCACGGCGCACGGTCGTGGACCCACGCGTCCGGCGACTTGCATTCGGACGAGCTGTACGACATGGCGCAAAGCGTGCTGCCGGACGGCGAACGCGTGATCTGGATCGCGTCGCGCGCCGGTCTTCTGCGCGTCCACAACGATCGGGTGCAGACATCCGACCGACGGCTCGGCCTCCCCTCCAACGTCATCCGCGGGCTCAGCGTCTGGCGCAGTCCCGATGGAGTCGATGTGCTGTGGCTTGCGACGGAAGGAGGCGTCGCACGCACGATCGCTGGTGCCAGCGACTGGCACACCGCTTCGTTGATGGGTTCAAGCAGCAATGGCGTGTTCGGGTGCGCGTCGAGCCGGACGACCAGGGTGGCGAGCGCCTGTGGATCGCCTCAACCGCGGATGGCGTCGGGCTCTACGAGCACGGCCGCTGGCGCACGTTCAACGCCACCAACAGCGCGATGCCGACCTCCGACAGCCGGATGATCAAGCCGGCAGCGGACGATCGCGGGGTGCCAACCCTTTGGCTCGGCCTGATGTACGGCCATCTCATGCGCGTCAGGGACGGCCCCGTATTCGAGGCGGTCGAGACGCCTTGGCCCCACGAAATCGGCGAAGCGCCGCTGGATGTTCTCGGGCGCACCGTCGATGGGCAGCATGAATTCTGGGTTGCGACGCGCCAGTCGGGCGTCTTTCGCCAACGCGGCGGACAGTGGACGTCGATGCGTCCGCCGGGCGTCGTCGGCACGTGGCGCGCGCTCAGCCTCGTTGAGCAGTTCGATCGCGCGGGTCACTCCTGGATATGGGCGAGCACCAACCGCGGCCTCGCACGTTTCGACGGCGAGAACGTGTCGTTGTTGGGACGTGAGATCGGCCTGCCGGGCATCGAACTGCTGTCGCTGACGTTGCTGCCGGACGCACAAGGTCGCCAGATTCTCTGGCTCGGCAGCGTTGGCGACGGAATCCAGCGGGTGGACGTTACCGATCCGATGCATCCGATCACGTTGCCCGTCGACGACCTCCCTGCCCCACCCGACCGGACGGCCTATGGCGCCATGCGCGATTCGACCGGCCGCATCTACGTGTGCACGAACAACGGCGTGCAGGTCCTGACGACGGGTCCGGGAGGCTACGAATCGCGCCTGTATACGCGCAAGGACGGACTGGTGCATGACGAGTGCAACACGGACGCCCAGTTCATCGATGCGAACGACCGGTTCTGGACCGGCATGCTCGGGGGCGTAGCCGTCTTCGACCCGGGAAGCGAAATCTCCGATCGCCACCCAAGCCGCTCAAGCTCATCGCGGCGCAAGTCGATGGAGCCGACATCGATGCCACGCATATCCGCGTTCCGTCGGGCAGTCGCGAATTGCGACTCGACTACGCGTTGCTGTCATGGCAGCGCGAAAGTGATTCGCGCTTCCGCACGACGCTCGTCGGATACGATCCCGCTCCAGGACCATGGACGTCCCACGGCAGCCGCACGTTCAGCAACCTTGCGCCTGGCGATTACCGGTTGATCGTCGAGGCGCGCGACTACGCAGGCAACGTGAGCGGCCCACTGGAGATGCCGATCGAGGTCCTGCCGGCGTGGTGGCAAACGAAGGTGACGCGGCTGTTGTTCGCCTTTGCAATCGTATTGCTGGCATACGCGCTCGTCACGTTGCGCACGCGAAACCTGCGTCTTCAGCGTCGCACGCTTGAGCAGCGGATCGCGCAGCGCACCGCCGAACTCAATGAAGCGAATGCGCAGCTTCGCAGGTTGTCCTACCAGGATTCACTGACGGGCCTCGCCAATCGGCGTCACTTGCTGGAGGTTCTCCAGTCGTTGTGCGGGAAGCGTCCCAATGCGGGCGTGGCTTCATTGATCTTCATCGATGTCGACCATTTCAAGTCTTACAATGACCAGTTCGGCCATCCGGCCGGTGACATGGCGTTGCATGCGGTCGCCGACGCCATGCGACGATGTGCACCGCCCGAAACCGTCGTCGCCCGTTACGGAGGCGAAGAATTCGCCTGCCTGATGCCCGAAACCGGGTTGGACGAAGCGATGAAGGTCGC
>NZ_JBDSWZ010000298.1:0-7558 GCF_039926425.1 Dokdonella sp. | reverse complement strand
TCCGGCCGCGTCGACGAGGCGGACGCGGCGACCCGGGCCTTGCGCACGTCTGCCGAAGGCGATGACTGGCGCGCGATGATCGCGACACTGGCCGAGGCGGAACAGGACCGTGCCGCGCACCGTCGCGAACCTGCGCTGGAGAAATTCGCGCACGCCATGCAGTCGGCCGAACGCTACAACGTGCCGGAGGATCTGGTGGCGGTCGCCACGTCGTACCTCGACGCACTGATCGAAGCGAGCCAGCTCGATACCGCGCGTGCCATTGGCGGCCGGATCGCGACGTGGGCAGAGCGCGATTCCCGCGCTGCCACCGCGCAAGCGCACCTGTATCGGGCGCTTGGACGGGACGACGCTGCACGCAAAGCCGAAGAGAACGCTGCGCGACTTGGTGCTGGCGCCGGCTTCGGCGCGACCCCGGTGCATCCGTGAATTGGCTCTGCAAAGCGACAAGACGACATGAAAAGCCCATTCTGCACATCGATCGAACATCGGTTTCGCATCGATCCGGCATGCGTCCAGAGTGTGGATGGACGGAAGATGGACGGTGCCGTCTCTTCGAGGCGGCGCGTCGCACGCGATCGCTTCGATCAGCGCCGCGCCATGATGCCCACGTTTCCAGAGGTCCACCGCATGAAGGTTTTTCGCGCTGCCTGTTCTCTTTGTCTGGGTCTGCTCACGATGCTCGGCGCAGCCCACGCGCAGACGTTGCAGCGGGTCGACGTCGGTGGCGGCAAGCTCTCGCCACCGGTGGCGCAGGGCGACTATCTCTACGTCGGCACCGGCGCAACGGTCAGCGTCTGGAACATGGCCGACCCAACCGAGCCGGTTTTCGCAGGGCGTACCAGCGCGACGCCGACCAGTGGGCCGATTTCCGCTCTCGCAATCGTCGGCGGCTATCTGTACGCAGGTTGGAGTGCGCCTGACGGCACTGGCGGAATCACGCTTTATTCGCTCGCCGACCCGGCCCATCCAGTCGGTGCGGGCGAGTTCGACGACTGGGTGGTTGCCGACTACAAGGGACCGATCGGGCTCGCCGTCTCGGGCAATTATCTGTACATCGGCGACAGCCAGAACGGCGTGTTCGCAGTGGACGCGAGCGATCCGCTGGTACCGGTGGTCGTCGGCACGGTGGGCGACGTCTACGAGTTCGATGCAATGGCGGCGTTTGGCAACCAGTTGTTGACCACCGGCAACAGTTTGATTGGCGGACGCGTCGTCAATGTCCTCGACATCAGCGCGCCGGCAATGCCTCTGGTCGCCGGGCAGGCGGTGCTCGACGGTGGTTCGGTGTTGCGTGCGGCGCTCACCGATGGCTATGCGATCGGCGTTGGCAACGATTTGCTGGTTTACGACGTGCACGATCCTGCGAACATCGCCCAGGTGTTCAGCGCGCCAATCGACCAGGCGACCGGCGCGATCCGCATTGGCAACACGCTGTACCTGGTCGGCGACAGTGGTATCCAGGTGTGGGATTTCACGACGCCTGCGTCGACCACGCTGCTGCGGACCGTCGCGATGCCGACGTTCGCCCCCGACCAGACCGCGGCGACACCGTTTGGCCCGATCGTGCTGACCCACACCGATCGCGCGGTGCTTCTCGACATCGCCGATCCGCACCAGCCGACGCTCGCCGCGCAATTCACATTGCCGATCGGAGTCTCGGCGCATGCCGGCGCAATCGGTGCCGACTACGCGGTGATTGCCGAAGAAGGCTACGGTCTCGCGGTGGCAGACGCCACTACGCTGGCACCCGTTGGCCGCTACGACGCGGATTTGCCGGCGGACCTCGCAGCGCGCGACGTGGAAGACATCTCGGTGGACGCGGGCCGCGCGTACCTCGCGACGTGGGGCTATGGCGTGCTGATCGCGGATCTGACCGACCCGCTGCATCCGGTCGAGCTCGGTCGCTTCGAATTTCCGTTCGCCAGCGCGATCGAAGCGCACGGCAATCGCGTCTACGTCGCAAGCACGACAAACGGCGGCATCTTCGAGGTGCTCGATGTATCCAACCCCGCATCTCCGCAGCTGCTCGGTTCGCTCACGACCAGCAAGACCTACGACCTGACCGTGCGTGGCAATTACGCCTACCTGGTCGATGGTGCCGACTTTGCCGACGGCGGCCTGCGCGTGGTCGACGTGTCGAATCCCGCCGCGCCTGTCGTGGCCGGGCAGGAAGGCAGCTGTCCGTACGCCAATGGCATCGATGTCAGTGCAGACGGCAATACCGCATACATCGCCTGCGCGTCCGATGCTGAATTTGCGAACGCGCTGCAGATCGTCGATACCACCGACAAGGCGCACCCGGTTCTGCTCGGCAGCGTCGCGCTGCCCGGAACCGAAGGCTTGCCCGATTACAACAACCCGCATTCGGTGGTGGTCGTCGGAAATATTGCCTATGTCGGCAACGAATACGGTCTCGACGAAGTGGATGTGAGCAATCGGGCCGCACCCGTCCAGACCTTCCGGCATCCCACGGGCTATTTCGTCAGCAAGGTCGAGCGGGCTGCCGACGGCCGCATCTTCGCGTTCGCCCAGGCGGCCGGAGTCTTCGTCTTCGCCCCGCTGGCGAGCGACTCGATTTTTGCAAACGGGTTTGAGTGAAAGACCGGGACTCGGGAATGGGAACGTACTCGCGCTGTCAACGAGCCGAATCCCGATTCCCCGGTCCCGTGTTTCCGAAGGCGCGCTACACTCGGGACCGTTCCCGAAGCCCGAGCATCGATTGGACAACGAAACCGTCAAACCCGCCGAGTTGCGTGATCCGCTGGACCCCGTCGAAGCACGCATCCTTGGCTGCCTGATCGAAAAGGCGGCGATCACGCCCGAGGTGTACCCCCTCACGATCAACGCGATCGTTGCGGCGAGCAATCAGAAGACCAGCCGCGATCCGGTGCTCAATCTCGAAGTGGGCAACGTGACGCATGCACTGCGCGCGATGGAAACCAAGGGGCTGGTGAAGGTGGCGCCGGTCTCGCAGCGCGTGGCGCGCTACGAACACCGTTTCGATTCGGTCTATGGCTTGACCGCGCGCCAGCGCGCCGTGCTGTGCGTGATGCTGCTGCGTGGACCGCAGACGCTGGCCGAGCTGCTCAATCGCACCGATCGACTGGCCGAGTTTCCTGGCCTCGATGACGTGCGCGACACGGTCGACCGGTTGATCCAGCGGGATCCGGCGTACGTCGTGCTGCTCGGACGCGCGCCCGGACAACGCGAAGACCGGTACATGCATTTGTTGTGCGGGCCCGTCGACGTGGACGCCTTCGCGGCAGCATTCGCTGCGTCGTCGTCGCAGACAGGCGCGTCGCGTGGCGATCTTCAGGAGCGCGTCGCGAAACTCGAGGGCGACGTCGATGCGTTGCGCAACGAACTGGCAACTCTTCGGGAGCGCTGGGATGCGCAAGGCAACTGAGGGAGTGGATCCCGGCGTACGCCGCCCGCCGACGACGTGCAGAGTGATGCGCCTGCGGTTACTTCTGGCGGGCATGAGTCTGTTCATCGGGTCGACCGTATGGGCTGACCAATCCCGTGTCGCACGCGTTTCTTCCCTCGACGCCCCCGTCACCGAAATCGGCGCGCTCGACGGCGTTGCCTACCGCATCGACATCCCGCGCAACTGGAACCACGGGCTGGTGGTGTTTTTCCACGGGTATTCGATCACACCGATCACGTTCCGGCAGGGCGAGCGCAGTTACGACCTGCTCGATCCGATTCTCGCCAAGGGCTATGCGGTGATCCAGTCCGCCTACTCGGCGACCGGATGGGCAATCGAGCAGGGTAGTGCCGACACCGAGAAACTCAGACGCTCGTTTGTTGCGAAGCACGGCGCGTCGAAGCCGACGTTCGTGATGGGCATGTCGATGGGCGGTGCGCTCACCGCGATGACGATCGAACAACAACCGGACACCTACGCCGGCGCACTCGCGCTGTGCGGCGCGATCGAGCCGACCGACCGTTTCATGCAGCGTGATTTCGCATTGCGCGCCGCGTTCGACTATTACTTCCCCGGCGTGTTCGGCGCTCTGGTTCCGGTTCCGTCCGACTACAAGGCGGACGGCGCCATCGTCGCGAAGATCGCCGCGGCGATGAAAGCGAAGCCGGATGCAGCGGCCTCGTTGCGCGCGATCTACAGCGCCGGCGACATCGACAGCCTGCCTGGAGTGCTCGCGTTCATCACCTACGACATCAAGGAGCTCCAGCATCGCACGCACGGCAATCCGTACGGCAACGAGGATCTGGTCTACACCGGTTCCGCCGACGATTTCGCGCTCAACGACGGCGTCAAACGCTATCGTGCCGAAGCGCGCCCGGCAGCGTATCTCTCGCGCTGGTACACGCCGACCGGCAAGTTGCTCAAACCGATGCTGGCGCTGCACACCTCCGGTGATCCATTGGTGGTCGCATCGACCGCGTTCGAGTACGCGATCATCGCGCAGCGTGCGGGCCATGCCGCGAACTTCGTGCAGCAATATGTCAATGCTGACGGCCATTGCGTGTTCACGCCGGCGCAGGTTGGGCGATCGTTCGACGATCTGGTCGAATGGACGAAGACCGGCAAGCGGCCACGATCGGGAAAGCAGCGCTGATCGACACGCGCGATACGCCTCCCCTGACCTCCGGCGCATAGGCGCGACACGCACGATCGTGCAGACTCGTGCTGATCGACGTCAGGTGGGGACATCACGATGAAACAAGTTGGATGGGTGATGGTTGCGGCGTTCGCCGTGTGGGGTTCCGTCGCGGCCGCTGCGACGACGCAACGCGCCGGAGCCGATACAGCGGGAATGCCGGTCGATTTCGCCGGCGCGACGCGTGGCACCGTGCAGGTGTCCGGATTCTTCGATGTCTACCGCGATGCCGCAAAAGGCCGTGTCCTTCTTGGCGTGCGCGCGTTCGATGCGCCATTCCTGCTGGTGAGTGCGTTGCCCTGGGCGCTCGGTTCCAATGACATCGGTCTCGACCGCGGGCAGAGCGGCGAATCGCATCTGGTCGAGTTTCGGCGCGTCGGGACACGCGTGCTGCTGGTGGAGGACAACACGCGGTTCCGCGCGGTTTCGTCGAGCCCTGACGAGGCCCTGAGCGTCCGTCAGGCATTTGCCGAGTCGGTGCTGTGGTCTGGCGACGTTGCCGCCGAACGTGCTGGCAGCGATGCGCAGGTGCTGGTCGACGTGAGTTCACTGCTGACGACCGATCGACACGGAATCGCACGCCGGCTGGCCGAGGCCAAGCAGGGCAAGTACGAAGTCGATCCGAAGCGCAGTGCCGTTTCGCTGTCCGATGCAAAAAGTTTTCCCGACAACACCGAGCTTGAAGGCCTGCTGACGTTTGCCGGTCCCGGCGAGGAGCAGTTCGTCAAGGACGTCGCGATGGATCCGCAGTCGCTGACGGTCCGGCAGCATCTGAGTTTCGTACGTCTGCCGCCGGCCGGCTATACGCCGCGCCCGTACCATCCCGCGTCCGGCGCCTTCAGTGTCGGGTACTACGACTACGCGCAGCCGTTGTCGTCGAGCATCGACGTGCGCTTCCAGCCGCGCTTCCGCCTCGACAAAACGGATCCTTCGGCGCCATTGAGTGCGGTGAGGAAGCCCATCGTGTTCTACCTCGACCGTGGCGCGCCGGAGCCGGTGCGTTCGGCATTGCTCGAAGGCGCGAACTGGTGGAAGAGCGCGTTCGAGAAAGCGGGTTTCAAGGACGCCTACCGGGTCGAACTGCTTCCCGAAGGCGTCGACCCGATGGACATTCGCTACAGCCTCATCACCTGGGCACATCGCTACACGCGCGGCTGGTCGTACGGGCAGCCAATCGTCGATCCGCGCACCGGCGAAATCATCAGAGGTTCGGTCACGCTCGGGTCGCAACGCGTCCGGCAGGACATCCTCATTGCCGAGAGCCTGCTGGCGCCTTACGACAAGTCCAATTCGACCGGACTCGCGAAAGAGGCCGAACGCATGGCTCTCGCACGGCTGCGCCAACTGGCCGCTCACGAAGTCGGACACGCACTTGGGTTCGCGCACAACTTTGCCGCAAGCCGTCTCGGCAACGGCTCGGTGATGGACTACCCGCATCCGCTGATCAAACTTGGCAACGACGGCGCGATTTCGCTCGAAGACGCCTATGGGACCGGCGTGGGGCGCTGGGACGATTTCGTCGTCGCACACGCGTACGGACAGTTTGCGGCGGATACCGAAAAAGCGTCGCTCGCGACATTGCGCGCGGAGTTCGCTGCCGCCGGATTCCACTACATCAGCGACCCCGACTCGCGCTCGCCAGGCGATGCGGAGCCCGATGGTCTGCTGTGGGATTTCGGCCCCGACACGCTGGCATCGTTCGACGTGCTGCTGGACGTGCGTCGCAAGGCGCTCGATGGCTTTTCGATCGGCGTATTGCCGCCCGAGCGGCAGGCCGGCGAGCTCGAAGCGCGACTGGTCCCGCTTTATCTATTGCATCGTTATCAGGTCGAAGCCGTTGCGCGGTTGCTCGGCGGCGCTGACTACCGGTATTCGGATGCATCGGATCGTCAGGCGGGAACGAAACCGGTACCGGCACAGATGCAGAAGGCCGCTCTCGAGCGACTGGTGCGCACGCTCGGCGCGGAACAACTGGCGTTACCCTCCAACGTGCTCGACCTCGTCACTCCGCCGGGCGCCGACTATCAGCGCACCCGCGAATATTTCGCGACGCGTACCGCTCCGCTGTTCGATGCGATGGCCGCGGTGGAAGCGGCGACCGCGCAGACGACGCAGTTCCTGTTCGCCACACCGCGGCTGAACCGGCTCGCGTGGCAGCACGCGCGCGACGCAGGCCAGCCTGGCGTTTCCGATGTCCTCGATGCCGTGTTCCGGGGGACGTGGCAACGCGATGCGATTCGCGCCGACCTGGCCGCTGCCGATGCGGTGCAGGCGGCTGCGAACTGGGTGGTGCTCGACGCACTGCTGACGACGCTGGACGGCGGACAGCTGCATGCGCAGGTCGACGCCGACGTCCGCGCGTCGCTGCAGCAATGGCAGTCGTGGCTGGACAAGCATCCAGGTGCGCAGGAAATCGCCGCGAGCAGGTCGGAAGCAGCGGAGATGATCCGCAAGTACCTGGCGGATCCGAAGTCGGTGAAATTGCGGCCGTTGCCGGTGATTCCGCCGGGTGCGCCGATCTGACAGCCCATTGCCGCGCGGCGCGACGCAGTTTGTTTCATCGGATCTTCCCGAGGGAATCCTGCGGACGCCGTGGATATCCGCGTCGGTTCACATGCGTATGCGATTGCGTCCGCCGATCTTGGCTCGATAGAGGGCTTTGTCGGCATCGCGCATCAGCACATGCGTATCGCTTGGGATTGCGAGGATCGCGCTCGCGACACCGGCGCTGATCGTGACGTGGTTGATCAGCGCACTGCCGGGCACCTGGATCTCGCTCGCCTCGATCGCGCCGCGCATGCGTTCAGCGACCTTCATCGCTTCGTCCAACCCGGTTTCGGGCATCAGGCAGGCGAATTCTTCGCCTCCGTAACGGGCGACGACGGTTTCGGGCGGTGCACATCGTCGCATGGCGTCGGCGACCGCATGCAACG
>NZ_JBDSWZ010000297.1:0-7688 GCF_039926425.1 Dokdonella sp. | reverse complement strand
CCGTGTTCGCCACGCGCAGGCCCAGCTGAAGGCAACACGCCGGAGCATCGCCGACATCGCAGCGACCAGTGGCTTCTCCAACCAGGCCCATCTCACCAGCACGTTTCAGCGCCTTCTCGGCATCACGCCCCTCGGGTTTCGGCGCAGCGTACAGTCGGTGTGAGATGCCATCTCGCCCACTTCAGCGAGAAACAACGATCGCAGCGAACGCCGTACTGGTTGCGACGGTTGGGTTCGTCATAAGCGGTTGCGCGGTGATTGGCCGTTCGACACGCCGCGAGACTGAGGCGCATAGCTCGCCGGGCTCCTTTTTGAGGCGCCCTAGGCGGCCGAAGAGGTCCGTCTCTTTGGTCGTGATGGACTCACGGGCGGGTTCCACGAACATGAGCGAGGCCGCCATACCCTGCCACCCATTCCACGCCTGCATCTGTAGCGTTTGTGTCGTTGAAAGCGGATCCTAGCAAGCGAAATCCTGGATTGTTCAACATGGTGTGAGTGAGTGAAGCGCGCCAAGCCGCTGGCGCGAATTCTGCTCGACACGCACACTCGCGCCCGATTCGTGATTGCACGTACACTCTTCGGATGGCCATGCCCGAATCCCATTTTCTGCAGATGTGCCGTGCCCGAGAGTTGCTGGCGGGTGAGTTGTCGATCGAGCAGGTTGCACAGCGAAGCTTCATTTCGCGCTTTCACTTCATCCGCATGTTCAGGGCCTTGTTCGGGACAACCCCGCAGCGGTTTCGTACGCGGTTGCGGATCGAGAAGGCGAAGTGGTTGCTCGCGACGACGGCAATGCCCGTGACGCGCATCTGCTGCGAGGTCGGATTCGGGAGCCTTGGCAGCTTCAGCGATCTGTTCGCCAAGAGGGTTGGCGTTTCGCCGACGCGTTTTCGCGAAGAGGCCATCGACAGCGACGGCGGCCTTTCCAGGAAGCATTTTCCCGGCTGCCTGCCCATGATGGCGGCGCTGCCTGCGGATGCATTGCGCAAATGCCGAGAAGCGCAGGAGATCGCTGCACGATAGCATCGTCCGACTTATTCGACGGGACCAAGCAATGCATATCAGGCTGACCAGCATCATGGTCGACGACCAGGACAGGGCCGAGACGTTCTACACCGAGGTCCTTGGCTTCACCCGAAAAACCGTGATCCCGATGGGCGTGTATCGGTGGCTCACGGTCACGGATGCGGACGGAATCGTGGAGCTGTCGCTCGAACCCAATGCGAATCCTGCGGGCAAGATGTTTCAGGACGCGATGTTCGCGCAGAAGATTCCGGTGGTGGCATTTGAAGTGGACGACATCCACTCGGAGTGCAAGCGGCTGAAGCGCTTGGGCGTCGTATTCACGAGGGAGCCCATGAAGGCGGGCGCCGTGACCTTGGCGATTTTCGCCGACACGTGCGGAAATCTGGTGCAGATTTATCAGCACACCTGATATGCCGCGGAAGAAGAAAAGCGCCATGAATCCAGGTTTTCCGGAACAACCTCATGTCGCACGATCAAATCCGTCCCGAAAAATACGTTCAGGGTCGAACTCGTAAGCGCCCATGTCCTGTTGCGGACCCACCTTGCGCGCATAGCCCGCCCCACGCTGGTCGCCATCGGCGGGGAGGTTGAGCACTCCAGCGTCGATCGCCGGGCTGCCTGCGGAAAGCGCATGGGTCGCGGTCGGACCGCCGTTGAACGCGAGTGGCTTCAGTAGCGGATTGAATCCGATCAATGTGTTGGGCGGAAAACCGAGGCTCGACGCGGCGATCAGGTTCTTGTTGCCTGTCAGTGTGCCGCCGCTGTCGCCGTCGATATCGTTCGCGGTTCCTGCGCCGCTGGTGTTTCCCCAGACGATGGAACTCGTCAGGTTGAATGTGGTTGCACGGATGAAAATTCCGGCGCCATTGCCGGCGTTCGGCGAGTCGAGGTGATTGAACGCAATCGTCGAATTGCCGACGTGCAATCCGCCGACGCTGACCACTTGCAATCCGCCCACCGCGGTCAGTGCACTGTTACCGGAAATTGTCGAGTCGTTGATGACGCTACCGGTGCCGCCAAAGACGGCCAGGCCTCCGACGAAGCTGCCGGAGCGATTGTTGGAAACGGTCGAGTGGTACATTTCGATGCCGCGGTCGCTTGATCCACCGCCAGCGACATACGAGGCGGTGTTGTCCTTGATCGTGCTGTAGCGCACGCCAAGCCCCGCGCGGCTGAAGACGCCGCCACCCCTCCCGTTCGTTCCTTCGGCTCTGTTGCCGGACACGGTGCTGCCCAACAGCGATATCCCGGTTGCGTAGACACCGCCGCCATACGATGCGGCGCCCGTTGGCGACGCGGCGACGCAGTTGCGAACCGTCACTCGACTGAGAGTGACGAAGTGCGACGAGTAAACGCAGCCGCCTTTGGCGATTCCAGCCTGATAGTTGTGGCGTCCGTTGGCGATGGTCATGCCGGACACGGTCAGGCCTGAGTTGGACGGATTGGTGGGCACGTGAAGGAACACGCGGTGAGCGCTGTCGCCGTCGACCGTCAGTCGCTGCATGCCGGGACCAGCGATCGTCAACTGGTTCAGGGTGGTCGCGATCGCGCCACTCGTCAGCGTGATCGTGCTGCACGTGAGGTGTGTCGCATCGATCGTGTCGCCGCTCGTCGCAATGAACACGGCATTGCGCAGGCTTCCCGGTCCTGTGTTGTTGCAGTTTTCCACGAGGATCGTCGACTGCGGAGCGCGCGGAGCTTTTGTCGGTGCCGCCGCGAACGCGGACGATACGCTGCCGGAGAGCGCCGCGACGAGGCAAGCAGCGAGCGGACGAACGCGCACGCGATGGCGGAAAATTGCCGCAGGTGCTCGCGAAACGGATCCATGGATACGCATGGGGATCTTTCCTTTGGCCAGTCGCCACGAGGAGACCGATTGCGTGGCAGTGAGAGATACGCAAAGAAGAGACGGCACCGGACATTGCCGACACGAAGCGCAGCGCTGGCAGCCGGGGTCTCCCTCTCAATTGTCCTGGTTCAGCGATTGCTTGCGCTTGGTGGCGTGCGAACGTCGGGCTGTTGAGCTTGAGGCCGAACGTGCCTCTTGAGTGGGGGGAACGCATCCGTCATCGTTGTCTCCGAATGCGAAAACAGTCTGGAAGATGCGAGCACCGGCATCACTGCGCTCAAGCGCTCGGAGGGCATTTCTTCGATCGCAAGCATCCAGATCGATCAACGGGATCGCGAGGCGAAGGAATGGGTGTGCTGGAAAAAAACGTCTGCAGCCTCGCTCCATTGCAAGTCGTCCACGCTCGCGTATCGTCGCTCCGTGTTCCCAAACAGGTGGTCCGTTCAATGAAATCTTTCCTCCCTTCCCTGGTGCTTTGTGCGCTCTCCGTGTCTGCGTCCGCGCAGGACTCCAGCGCCGCCCGCGTCATCGACACGGTGCGGATGTTGTCCTCGGATTTCTTCGAAGGGCGTGCTCCCGGAACGATTGGGGAGGAACGCACGGTCGGTTATCTGATCGGCCAGTTGCAGGCGCTCGGGCTGGAACCGGGCGGCAAGGATGGGAGTTGGGTGCAGTCGCCGCCGTTGCTGCACACGAAGCTGGGACAACCCAAATCGGTGGGTGTGACGCTCAACGGTACGGCGCAACAGTGGGAACTCGGCAATCAGGTCTACCTGTCGACGATTCGTCCGGATGATCGGGCGACGATCGCGTCGGCGCCGCTGGTGTTCGTCGGCTATGGCGTGAATGCGCCGGAACGGAAGTGGGACGACTACAAAGGCATTGACCTGAAAGGAAAGGTTGCCGTGTTCCTGGTCAACGACCCCGACTTCGAGGCTGAGAAGGGCGAGCCGGTCGCGGGGCGTTTCGGCGGTAGGACGATGACCTACTACGGCCGCTGGACCTATAAATTCGAGGAGGCCGCGCGACGCGGCGCGATCGGGGCGCTGATCGTGCATGACACTGCGGGAGCCGGATACGGTTGGAACGTGGTTGCGAGCCCGCAGGGCGAGAACTACGACATCGTGCGCGAGCCGACCCGGTTGACGAGTCTCGCATTGCAGGGCTGGATCACCGGCGACACTGCAACCCGTCTGTTTGCCGATGCGGGGCAGGATCTTTCCGCGCTGCGGACAGCGGCACGGCGCGCGGATTTTCGTCCGCTGACATTGAAGGACGCGCGCTTCTCGGCCGATATTCCGGTCTCGCACGAAACCGTGCAGAGCCACAACGTACTCGCCAGGATCAGCGGCAGCGAACGGCCGGACGAAGTCGTGTTCTACGGCGCGCACTGGGATGCGTATGGCAAGGGGCCGGCCGATGCGAAAGGCAAGGTGTTCCGTGCCGGCGCCAACGACGACGCGCTCGGCGTCGCCGGCTTGCTCGACATCGCACGGCGTTTCAAGGCGCAGCCGGCGCCGAAGCGAAGCATCGTGTTCGGGTTCTGGACCGCGGAGGAGCGCGGCCTGCTCGGATCAGACGCTTATACGGCCAATCCGGTCTATCCGATGGAGAAGACCGTCGCCAACCTGACCATCGACATCCTGCAGACGGCCGGCAAGGCGCGCAATGTGATCCTCGTCGGCGCCGGGCAGGCCAGTCTCGAAGAGGATCTGGCGACGTTCGCCAAGGTGCAAGGTCGCGTGGTGACACCGGAAAGCCTGCCTGAGCGAGGTTTGTTCTACCGGGCTGATCATTTCTCGTTTGCGCGGAAGGGCGTGCCGGTGTTGCTGATGATGGGCATCGCGGGTGCCTCCGACCTCGTCGATGGCGGCATTGCGGCCGGTCAGACGTGGGTCGACGAGTACACCGGTCACTGCTACCACCAGCCTTGCGATGCGGTTGGCCCCGACTGGAATCTTGACGGCGCCCTGCAGGACATCGCCCTGATGTTCGACATCGGCAACGAGCTGGCGAATTCTTCCCGCTGGCCCGAGTGGAAAAGTGGTTCGGAGTTCAAGGCGTTGCGGGACAAGAGCGCGGCGGCGCGGCGCTGATCCCTCGGTTCTCGATCTGGTAGCAGCGGCTTCACCCGCGATGCTTTCGACGGCCACTACACAAGCATCGCGGCTGAAGCCGCTCCCACACATTCCACCCACGCATCGCGACTGAGCCGATTCTTCGGCGTCGATCGCAACGCTAGAATGGCGCACCGCCTTCATCACTGCAGAAATCCATGTCCGATATCCCCGCGTGTCCCGTTTGTTCGATGGAAAACACCTATCCCGACGGGGACAACTACATCTGTGCCGATTGCGCACACGAGTGGCCGATGGTCGAAACAACCGTATCGGACGAAGGCGGTGTAGAGACGGTCAAGGATGCCAACGGCAACGTGTTGGCCGATGGCGATGATGTGGTGCTGATCAAGGACCTCAAGGTTCGTGGCTCGTCGCAGGTGATCAAGCAGGGCACCAAGGTACGCGGCATCCGCGTGGTCGATGGCGATCACGATGTCGAAGGCAAGGTCGATGGCAGCGCGATGATGCTGAAGTCCGGGTTTCTCAAAAAGGTTTGATGATTTTGCGGGAGCGGCTTCAGCCGCGATGCTCGAGGGCAGGCGAAACGCATCGCGCATGAAGGCGCTCTACAGCGTTTGATCAAAGCGCAGGAATGCCGACCCGAATATCTGCCGAGAAATTCGCGCTCGCGTCGGCTTGCTTGGCGCGCCCGGTGATTCGCCCAAGCGCACGCAGTGTGTCGAGGGTCTCGCGTTGATCCAGGGCGCCGCGCGCATACACGTACTCGGGCAGGTAGCCGGACAACAGCAGCTGGTAGCCGAGCGGCAGGTGGCCGACGATCCCGGTCATCATGTGGTAGACCAGCGTGGTGCAGTTCGCGGTGACCGTGTTGTAGAAGCGCGGCGTCGTGACCAGCCTGTTGGCTTCATTCACGTACGCGAGAAACAGTTCCCGCATGGCCTGCAATGGCATTTTCACACGATAGAGAGTGTCGTCCTCGCCGCGCACGTTGGTACGCACGCGGATCACATCGCGTTCGTCCGCTGCGATGACACTGAGTTCGAACTCCTTGAAGAACCCGCCGATCTCGGAAAACGTCTCGTCGCGTTCGCGCCGGATCTCGACGGAGAACGCAACGTGCTGGCCGTCGTTGAAGCCAAACGATACGAGCATGTGCGCGATGGCCGGCCCCGACCAGTACGACAGGATCATGTCGACCGATTCGAGCTGGTCGAGATCGTAGTGGCGCGTCTCCCAGCGCTGCGTGTAGTCGGTGTCGCTGCGCCAGTCGAAGTTGCGCACGTTGTGCAGCGTGACGTGCGAGCCGTCGATCGTGCCGCTGGTCATCTGCGCGACATCGTCGGCCCAGACGCGATCGTTTGAAGCGGGCAGGTGGTGCCACCACACGAGCAGCAGCGCGAACGCGGCGGCGAAGAGCGGCAAGGCGATCGCAACGCGCCTGCGCCACATGCCCGCAATCATCGCGATGGAAAAGACGATCCAGAGACCGGTGGCCACCCCTTTGACGACTGGACTGCCGGGCGCCTGATACGCCAGTGCAAACGCACCCCAGGCCGACGCAAGCAACAACGTGACGCTGCAGATGACGAGTGCGATCGGGTGCAGTCGCTGCCTGACCCGCCGCATCATCGATCAGGTCCGGCTCGAACGTAGGCCGGACGCGCCGTGCGCAGCCGGCGCTCTTCGCACGGATGGGGACCGACGCCGGCCGACCTCCCGGTCGTCCGGCCTACGGCCTGAGCTTCGTTGCGGCGGCATCGGAATTGACTGCCATCCACGCTGACGCACCGTCGGCGGTTCACGGAATTACTGGCCGGCGGGTTCGCCGGGCGGGCGACGCTCTTTCGGCTCGTCGACGTGCAAGCCCTCGTCTTCGATCAGCCGTCGACGCACGATCAGGAACCGGATCGTCTCGTACTCGAACGCCGAACCCGTCGAGTAGTAACGGAAGTCGATGCTGGAGCGCTGATCGATCGCGTTTGCCCCGCCCAGCATCCACGATCGGCTGCTGTTGCGATAAAGGCCGCCCGCGTCGACGCCATACTCGATTCCGTAATCGCCGAGCAGCCCAACGCCATCGCGCAGCGTGGAGGGTCCGAGAAACGGAATGACCAGGTACGGCCCCGGATGCATGCCCCACTTGGACAATGTCGTTCCGAATCCTGTCGGCGCCGCGGTCAGGTTCACCTTGGTCGCAACGTCGAACAGCCCGCCGATGCCCGCGGTGGTGTTGATCACAAATCGGCCGAGGCTGCGCACGCCGTAGCCGAGCCGGCCCTGCAGCGCAAAGTTGACGACGCTGTTGACCTCAGCCAGGTTGCCGAAGAAATTGTGCACGCCCGAACGCACGGGCGAGGGCAGGCGACGATAGCCGTTCGACACGGGCAGGAAGATGTTTTCGTCCCAGCGTGCATTGAACCGGTAGGTGAAGCGGTTGAGGCGTTCCAGTGGATCGTAGGTCGTCATCGACGGCGCATCTGCCGGCGTCACCTCTTCGGGCGCGTAAAGATTGGCACGGTCGCCAGCGCTCTCCGCGGCTTCCTTCTGCAACTCCCCAAGCGCCTTCATCGCGTCCACCGAACGCGCCGCGTTTGCCGCAGGTGTTTCGTCCGGCAGATTGCGGATGCGAACGCCGGACGACGCGCACGCGCCAAGAAACAGCGCGCAGCCAAGAATCAGGAATCGTGCGTTCATTTCGCACCTCCGGCCCAGTGACCGGACAGCATGAGGAG
>NZ_JBDSWZ010000296.1:0-4352 GCF_039926425.1 Dokdonella sp. | reverse complement strand
TCCACGCGCTGCTGCTCGAACACGCACGCGCGGGCCGGCGCGTCGTGCGGCTGAAGGGTGGCGATCCGTTCGTGTTCGGACGCGGCGGCGAGGAACTGGAGTTCCTGCGCGATCACGATATTCCGTTCGAAGTGATTCCGGGCATCACCGCGGCAGTTGCCTGCGCCGCGCATGCAGGCATCCCGCTCACGCACCGCGACCATGCGCAGTCGGTGCGCTTCGTCACCGCGCATTGCCGCGCGTCGCTCGATGCAATCGACTGGGCCGCACTGGCACAGGAACGCCAGACTCTTGCGGTGTACATGGGTGTCGGCGAGCTGGCGAGTCTGCGCGATCGCTTGATCGCGCATGGGCGTGCACCGTCAACCCCATTCGCGCTGATCGAGAACGGATCGCGACCGGAGCAACGCATCATCGTCGGCACACTCGACGACTTGCCCGAGCGCGCAATCGGGCACACAGTAAGGTCCCCTGCGCTGCTGATCCTCGGCGAGGTGGCCGCCCTCGCCGAACGCCTGCACTGGTTCGGCGCGGCGCCACTGGGCCATGCGACCACGCCCCACCCGCTACGGCAGGCAGCCTGATCCCTTCGCCTCGCAAAGGATTCCGACATGCTCCATGACAGCATCCTCGACACCATCGGACGCACTCCGATCGTCAAGTTGCACCGCATCGCGCCAAAGCACGTGCATCTGTACGTCAAGGTCGAGGCGTTCAATCCGGGCGGATCGGTCAAGGACCGCCTTGCGATCGCGATCATCCTCGACGCGGAAAAGAGCGGGCTTCTGAAACCGGGCGACACGGTCGTCGAAGCCACTTCGGGCAATACCGGCGTGGCGCTGGCGATGGTCTGTGCCGCACGTGGCTACAAGTTCGTCGCGGTGATGACCGAAACCTTCTCGATCGAACGCCGCAAGCTGATGCGTGCGTACGGCGCGAAGGTGATCCTCACTCCTGCCGCCGAACGCGGCAGCGGCATGGTACGGCGTGCGGAGGAACTGGCGAAAAAGCATGGCTGGTTCTTTGCACGGCAATTCCAGAATCCGGCAAACCCGGCCTATCACCGGCAGACGACTGCGGCGGAAATCCTCGGCGATTTTGCCGGCAAGCGCCTCGACTATTTCGTCACCGGCTGGGGCACCGGCGGCACGCTGACCGGCGTCGGCGAAGTGCTGCGCGTCGCCCGTCCGGAAGTACAGATCATCGCGACCGAGCCCGCGGGTGCGGCGCTTCTGTCCGGCGCCGAATGGAAGCCGCACAAGATCCAGGGCTGGACGCCGGACTTCGTGCCGGACGTGCTGAATCCAGACGTCGCGCATGCAATCGTGCCGGTCGACGACATCGTGTCGCGCGACACCGCGCGCAGGCTGGCCACCGAGGAAGGAATTTTCGTCGGCCTGTCATCGGGCGCGACGCTCGCCGCCGCGTTGATCGTCGCCGAAAAGGCACCGGAGGGATCGGTGCTGCTCGCGATGCTGCCGGACACCGGCGAGCGCTATCTCACGACGTTCCTGTTCGAGGGCGTCAACGAGGGCTCCGACGACGACTGGCTGGCATCGCTCGGATGAACTGAGCGCGATTTGCAGGTTCAAAGACCTCGGCTGAAGCCGCTTCTTCGACACCGCATGCAATCGTGCAGCAAAAAAAAGGGCGCCGAGGGCGCCCTTTTCTTCAATCTGTTCGAGCGCTGATCAGCCGCCCTTCTTCCACTGTCCGAGCGCCGCGAGACCATTCTGCTTCGCGCGCAGTGCAACCATCTTCTGCGCATCGGCGAAGTTCGCCTGCATGTCCTTGCCCCACAGGTTCAGCGCAGCCGACTGCATCGCCCGACCATACGAGAACGACAGCGGCCAGCAGTGCGGACCCATCTGGTTCATCGCGTTGAGGTGCGCCGTCGCCTGCTCGTCGGACTGGCCGCCGGACAGGAACACGATGCCGGGCAGCGACGCGGGCACTGCGGCCTTGAGACAACGGATGGTCGCTTCGGCGACTTCCTCGATGTCGGCCTGGTCTTCGCAATCCTTGCCGGAGATGACCATGCTCGCCTTCAGGATGGTGCCTTCGAGCATCACGTTCTGCTCGTACAGCGCACCGAACAGCGAACGCAACGTCGCCTCGGTGACTTCGTAGCTGACGTCGAGGTCGTGCTCGCCGTCCATCAGCACTTCCGGTTCGACCAGCGGCACGAGGCCTGCTTCCTGGCACAGCGCGGCGTAACGGGCGAGTGCATGCGAGTTCGCCTCGATGCAGGTGCCGCTCGGCGTGTCTTCGCCAATCGAGATCACCGCGCGCCACTTGGCGAACTTCGCACCGAGGCGCGCATATTCGGCGAGGCGATCGCGCAGGCCGTCGAGACCCTCGGTCACCAGCTCACCCGGAAAACCGGCGAGCGGCTTGGCGCCGAGATCGACCTTGATCCCCGGCAGGATGCCGGCATCCATCATCACCTTGGTGAACGGCACGCCGGCCTTGGTCGACTGGCGGATCGTCTCGTCGTACAGGATCGCGCCGGAAATGTGCTCACCCAGGCGCGGCGCCGTCAGCAGCATCTCGCGGTACGCGCGGCGGTTCTCTTCGGTATTCGGCACGCCGATCGCGTCGAAACGCTTCTTGATGGTGGCAGTGGATTCATCGATCGCGATGATGCCCTTGCCGGGCGCAACCAGGGCCTGGGCAGTGCTTTCAAGCTCTTCGATACTCATTGTGCCGCTCCGTGAACGAAAGGCGTCGCGGCCGCAGATGCAGCGACCGATCAGGGTGGATGTGAGGGGGCGGGATTATAGGCCAGTTGCGCGGAAGTCGCCCGAGCCGACGCAAATCGTTTCAAGGTGCGTCAGTCGGCCTCAGCAGCGCGCGGAATGCCGACTGGCGGGACATCCCCGCGGTATCGATCGCCAACAGATGCCCGTTCGCGTCCGCAGCCCACAACCGGTTGTGCGCCGGGTCGAAATCGGCGGCGGTCAGCGTGCCAAGCCCGCTTTGCGTGTGCGCTTCGATGGTCACCTCGAGGCCAACGTCCGCAATTCGCTCGAGACGGTAGCGTGCGATGACGCCGAGGCCACCGAGCAGTACGCCGTCGGGACTGCCGTCGGTGGTCAGCGTGTAGTACGTGTTGCCGAGATCCGGCAGGTCGAACAGCCGCTGCTTGTCCAGATCGTAGACATACAGCCGGCTCGGCTGCGTGCCCTGCACGACGACCACGTTCACGTCCGGCACGCCGATCAGGTGATAGCCACCCGAACTCGCGATCGGCAGCGATTTCGCGACCCACTGGTTGCCGCGCAGGTCGAGTGCAATCAGGCGGCTGTTCCACGTGCCCACGAGCGCGCGGTTCTGTGACGGGTCGATCCAGAACGCATGCAGTCGCAGGGCCTTCGAACCGGTCAGCGCGCGCAGGTCGATCGTCTGTTCCTCTTCCAGCGTCGGCCAATGCCAGGACTTGAGCGTGCCATCCGACGAGCTGGACCACAAATGCGGTCCGACCAGCGCGATCTGGTTGACCAGATAGTCGTGACTGCGCGACCGCCATTCGACCGTCATGTCCGGCAGGTTCCAGATGGCCACGGTGCGATCATCGGAGGCACTCGCCAGGTGCGCAGCATCGCCGGCCAGCGCGGTGACCCCATCGGCGTGGAGCGGATGCGGAATGACCTGTTCGCCGTGCAGCGAGTAGACGGTGCCGTTGCTCGAACCGACATGGACAGTTTCATGCGCGGAATCGACGTGCACCGCCCAACTCTCCGACGTACCCAGGGCGTAGCTCCGTTCAATCGGCAGGTTGCCGATATCGAACAGCGCAAGCCGGTGCGTGATGCCATCGAGCAGCAGCGCGCCGCCGCCGTCGACGTACAGCAAATCCTTCTGTTGCGCGGCGTCCGGATAATGTTCCGGCAGAAACGAGCCGTCCCGCCACACCGACAAGCCTGCGTCGCCGGCGACGATCAGGCTGGGTCCATCGGCGTTCCATGCCAGTGAATTGGCACCGCGCGCGACCGCAATCGTCTGTACGGGCATGCGGCCCTCGAGGGTCAGCAACCGGACTTCGGGTTCGGCCCCGGCCACCGCGAGTCGCGGCGGCGCGTCGAGCAACGCGAGATCGTTGACGTCGCCGAGGTCGAGCGCTTCGTCGGCGACCGGGCTGCCGTCGGCACTCCTGAACACGCGCACGCGAGAGCCGTCGGCGATCGCAAGAAAGGTACGACTCAGCGCGATCATCGGATGACCCGGCGACGCGATGCGCCGCGGCACGGACGACGAGCCCGGCCGGAAAAGAAGCACGTCGTCTCCCTGGCGCGCGACCGCAATGCGGCCATCGGGAGCAACGCGCACGATCGACCGGGCGTCGATCCCCT
>NZ_JBDSWZ010000295.1:0-4855 GCF_039926425.1 Dokdonella sp. | reverse complement strand
GAAGGCGCACGCGCGATCGACATGGACATCGGCCTCACTCGCGAGCAGCTGACCGGGCGCATCGTCGACACCTTGCGTGGCAATGACATGCACACGGACGTCCACATCCGGCTGATGGTCACACGTGGAATCAAGGCGACGCCGCACCAGGATCCGCGCTTCGTGATCGGCAACGCCACCATCGTGATCATCGCCGAATACAAGCAGCCGCTGCCGGCGACGATCGAGCACGGCATCCGCCTGTTCACCGTGCACGTGCGCCGCGGCGCGCCGGACGTGCAGGATCCGAAACTCAACAGCCATTCGAAGCTCAACTGCATTCTTGCCTGTGTGCAGGCGCAAAAGGCCGGTTACGACGAGGCGTTGATGCTCGATCCGCACGGCTTCGTCGCGACGTGCAACTCCACCCACTTCTTCATTGTGCGGCGCGGTGAGGTGTGGACCTCCACAGGCGACTACTGCCTCGGCGGCATCACGCGTGCGAACGTCATCGCGCTGTGTCGCGAGCATGGCATTCCGGTGTTCGAGAAGAACTTCAGCCTCACCGACGTCTACGGCGCTGAAGAAGCGTTCGTCACCGGCACGTTTGCCGGGCTGGTGCCGGCGCGCGAGATCGACGGCCGCATGATGGGCAACGGCACACGTGGACCGATGGTGGCGCGCCTGCAACAGCTCTACATGCAATTGGTGAAGAAGGAGAGCCGCACGGAACCGCGCGTATGAACGCGGCTCGCGAGCCCTTGCGCATCGCGATGTGGTCGGGACCGCGCAATATCTCCACCGCGCTGATGCGCGCGTGGGAAAACCGCGACGACACTGCCGTCATCGACGAACCGTTCTACGCGCACTATCTTCTGGCCACCGGCGTCGCGCATCCGGGTCGCGATGAGGTGATCGCGGCGCAGGAGAACGATGCAAGCCGCGTTGCGACGATGCTCACTGGCGCGGTTCCGCAAGGTCGTGCGATCTGGTATCAGAAACACATGACCCAGCACATGCTCACCGACATGCCACTCAGCTGGCTCGATCGCGTCACCAGCTGCTTCCTGATCCGCGAACCTGCACAGGTCGTCGCCTCCTTCACCATCCAGCGCCCCGATGCAGCAGCGTGGGAACTCGGTTTCGAGCAGCAGTCCCGATTGTTCGATCATGTCTGCGATCGCCTCGGCAGCGCCCCTCCGGTGATCGACGCCAGCGACGTATTGAAAAACCCGGCAGGCACGTTGGGTCTCTTGTGCGCGAAACTGGGCATTGCCTTCAGCCCACGGATGCTGCAATGGCCGCGTGGCCCACGCGCGAGCGACGGCGTGTGGGCACCGTACTGGTACGCCGCGGTCGAACGTTCCACCGGCTTCGGTGCTTATCAGTCGAACGACCTCGCACTGAGCGTGTTCCAGCAGTCCCTCGTGGATCAGTGCCAGGTGCACTACGAAAAGCTCTCGCCGTACCGCTTGATTGCCGACTGACGCCCCGGCTGACTGCTGCGCGGGTCAAGTGACGCCGGCGGCGCGTTGCAGCAAGTGCGCGCAGCGAGAGAGTGCCTT
Organism: Dokdonella sp.; assembly: GCF_039926425.1. Taxonomy (GTDB): domain Bacteria; phylum Pseudomonadota; class Gammaproteobacteria; order Xanthomonadales; family Rhodanobacteraceae; genus Dokdonella_A. The sequence continues at coordinate 3,311 of NZ_JBDSWZ010000295.1, read as the reverse complement.
CGCGACCGCGTTCGCTCCGCCGCTGGACTGCGTGCTCCATCAGCAATCAAGGCACCCCATCTCGGACGACCGCAACCGGTCCGGTTGTGCCTGCGTCGGAGTGTCCTCGCCTGGAATGAAACGTTTGCACGTCGATTCGGCGAGAATCTGATAGGTTCAACGCATGCGAAGGGGTTTTTTACGCGCGGGAACAATCACCCACGTGAAGTTGGTTCGGATCGGGCGACAGCGAGCTGCCGAGCGATTGACGCTCGGAGGCCATGTCCGAGTCCGCGAGGTATTTGGGCCGGGGGGCAGGCAGTGCAAGGTCAACGATTGCTGCGGGTTGAGGGAGCCTCGGTCGACGATCTCGGGGCCGCCATCGGCCGTCTGCGCAACGAGGGCTTCCACAGTTTCATGCTGCTGGCCTGCGAGAATGACCACTGGAATCCGGCAATCCTTTCCCCGTGGCTCCGAACGATCGATGTCCCGGTATTCGGCGGGATCTTTCCGAGCATCATCCACCGCGCCCAATGCCATCGCAACGGCACCCTGATCATCGGATTCCCAACGCGCGTGGATGTGACCGTCGTCCATCGATTGACCGAACGAGCGGCAGTCGAGCCGCAATTGCTGGCGGCAGCACCCCTGCTCGAAGGAGCAGACTCACTGGTCGTGCTGTTCGATGGGCTCTCTCCAAATCTCGAAGCCTTCGTGGAGGGCCTCTACTCGATCATCGGCGTCCACTCGGTGGTCGTCGGTGGTGGTGCCGGACATCTCGATCTCGTGCAGCGCCCGTGCCTTCTGGGCAATGACGGCCTGATCGAGGATGCCGCGCTGCTCGTCGCGTTGCCCGGCAAGGTCGACCACGGAGTGGCGCATGGCTGGCAGCGCCTGGCCGGGCCGTTCCTCGTCACCCGCTCACAGGGCAACGTGCTCCAGGAACTGAACTATCAATCGGCGTTCGAGATCTATCGTGGAGAAGTCGAAGCGCACTGCGGACAGCGATTTTCCGAGTCCGATTTTTTCTCCATCTCGAAGACCTTTCCACTGGGAATCGAGGGAGTCGACGGCGATTTCCTGGTGCGCGATCCGATCAAGCAATCGGGTGATGCGCTGGTGTGTGTCGGCGAGCTTCCGCAAAACGCAACGATCTATCTTCTGAAGGGCGAATCCGGCGCGTTGATTGCGTCCGCTGCTGAATCGGCACGCGCCGCCTGCGCGAAGAGTCGACGACGTGGCAATGCGGTCGAGTCAACCTTGGCCATGGTATTCGACTGCATCAGCCGCGTGCTTTTCCTCGGCGCCCAATTCGGCGACGAACTCGCCGCACTCGAATCGGCGCTGACCGAATGCGAGGACCTCTTCGGTGCATTGACGCTTGGCGAAATCGCCAGTTCCAGTTCGGGCGTCATCGAGCTGATGAACAAGTCAACCGTGGTGGCGTTGATCGAGTCGCCACCGCGGCCATGAACAACACGCTCAAGTATCTGTCGATCCAGCACGAGCTTGGCATGGCGGTGGGTACGACCCTGCGCCTGCAGCCGATGCTGGCGACGTTCTCGCGCATCGTGCTGCGCCGATTGGGGCTGTCGTCTGTGCATTTCCACATGCGGAAGACGCTGGACGGCGAGCATGCGCAGCATGGTGTCAACCGGTTGGATCATGTTCTCAGTGTTCCGCGCAATGCCGCGCCAATCAGCCTGCCGCAGGGCATTCTCGTTGATGACGGGTCTGATGACTGCGTGCACTACCGCTGTGCCGATCGCGAAAATTCGCCGCACTGCTATTCGTTCCGTCTCGGTGCGCTCGGTGTGATGACGCTGCAGCGGATCGGCAATCCGCTCGATCCACCGATCATCGAGTTGCTCAAGCCACTGATCACCCGCCTCGCGCTGGGTTGCCAGGCGTCGATCGAGCATGAAAACCTGCTGCTGGCGGTCGCGGCCCGGCGCAAGGCGGAGGAAACGATCCTGTTCCAGTTGCTCCACGACGACCTGACCCGGTTGCCGAACCGGCGTCTGCTGATGCAGCGCCTCGATGCCGAATTGCTGCGCGCGCGTGATCAGCACCGTTGCGGCGCACTGCTCTTCCTCGATCTCGATCGCTTCAAGATGGTCAACGACACGCTCGGCCATGCGATCGGCGACCTGCTGCTGGTCGCGGTCGCCGACAAGCTGCAACAGATTCTCGGCGCGGACGGCATGGTGGCGCGCCTGAGCGGAGACGAATTCGTCATGCTCATGGGCGACCTGGTGCGTGACGAACGCCAGGTGCGATCGCGGGTGGATGTGCTGCTCGCTGCAATTCGCGCGGAGTTTTCCGATGCCCTGCACGCGGGCGAGCATCGTCTGCATGTCACACCGTCGATCGGTATCGAGATCTTTCCGGATCGAGATTGCAGCGCCGAACAGATTCTGCGACGCGCGGATACTGCGATGTACCAGGCCAAGCTCTCTGGCCCGAATGGCTCGATGTACTACAACAGTCAACTGTCGGCTGGTATCGAACTGCGCCGACAGCTGGAAAAGGAACTGCAGCTGGCGCTCAAGGCGCCCGACCAGTTCGAGCTCTACTACCAAAGTCAGCACAACCTGGCCGGCGACTTCATCGGCGCGGAAGCGCTGATTCGCTGGCACAGTCCGTATCGGGACGCGCCCTCCCCGACCATCTTCATTCCGCTCGCCGAGGAAACCGGCCTGATGCTCGAGTTGGGACGCTTGGTCATCCGCAGGGCCTGCGCCGACATCCGCCGTCTCTTCGCGCACGATCCGCCAGCGCACTTTCGGCGCGTATCGATCAACGTCAGCGCCGTGCAGTTCAATCATCCGGATTTCGTCCAATGCCTGTTTGCCGATATCGACGAAGCAGGCATCGATTCGTACCGCCTCGCACTGGAATTGACCGAGTCGACACTGATTCGCAACCACGAATCCGCGAGCACGAAGATGGCCCAGTTGCGTGGGCGCGGCGTTAAAATCGCCATCGATGATTTCGGCACCGGGTACTCCTCGCTGGCGTACCTCAGTCGCCTCCCCGTCGAATCGATCAAGATCGACCAGAGCTTCGTCCATGACCTCGATTCGAATGGCGGCAATCGGGCGATCGTCGGGACCATCATTGCGCTTGGCCGCGCACTGGACATCGACCTCGTTGCCGAAGGCGTCGAAACAGAGGCGGAACTGGCCAGTCTCGAAGCGCTTGGCTGCCGCAACTATCAGGGATTACTCTTCAGTCGTCCGCAGCCGCTGGACTGCCTGATCGCCCAATTGCGTCGTCCCCTGCCAACCGCCTGAGTAGCGGTTGGCGGCACGGGGCAGGCACAGCCAGGC
>NZ_JBDSWZ010000294.1:0-4810 GCF_039926425.1 Dokdonella sp. | reverse complement strand
GGCCTGTCACGCCGGAGGTCGCGGGTTCGAGTCCCGTCCGCTCCGCCATACACCCGCCCCATCGGAGACCTTCTCTCCGATGGGGTTTTTTTTGGGTCCATCGCTGCCAAGCGCGACTGTGGGCCTTGACGGTCAGATCGGGAGTGACGGCGGCGCACCGCCATCAGGCTGATCGCTCTCACGCCCACAGCGACAACACTGCCGCCCTCGTGCGCCATGCGATCGGCGTCTCTGTGTTTCAGGCCGGGTTTGTCTCGCAGAAGGCCAAGGGGTGTCCGATTTCCGGCCGTTTGCTGGTTGGAAGCCCGGTCCGACGATCGACGCTCTCGGTGCGGTCACGACACGACCACCTCGCGAAACAGTCCAGATTCCCTGAGATCAGCAAGCTTACGGGAGCGCGGACGCGAACATCCAGAATGGCCGATCGCAGCACAGCTCCGCCCCTGGACGCGACGCGCGCGCAACATTGCCGTCTCCCACATGGACGGCATCCATTCCCACAACAGGACTCACCTTCGCAGGGCCACTGTCGGCGTCATGACCGCGGATCGCGTCGCCTGGCGCGTAGGCAATGGGCAGACTGTCCGACGAAGAGGCCGTGGAGTCATGGACCGCGCTCTTCGGCATGGCTCGCACCGGAGTGGCGACCAGCGTGAAACCCGCGGGCAGAGCGATCGTGATGACGCGGTGCCTGCGCTGCGCCAGATGATGAGATGCAATGCACATCCATTGGGCGCGGTGCGGAAAACGATTGGCCAGAACTCTGAAGTCGGTTGCATGAGGACTGCCTCCGGACTCGGCGAGCACAGTGACGTCAAAGACGCGCTGAGCGCAATCGCAGCGCGTTGGAGATGACCGACACGGAAGACAGGCTCATCGCGGCGGCGGCGATGAGCGGGCTGAGCAACCAGCCGAAAAATGGATAGAGGACGCCAGCCGCGACAGGGATGCCGAGCAAGTTGTACAGAAAGGCAAATATGAGATTTTGATGAATGTTGCGCACGGTCGCCTTGGCCAGTCGAGATGCGCGAAGAATGCCGGTCAACTCTCCTTTCACCAACGTGATCTGCGCGCTCTCCATCGCGACGTCGGATCCATTGCCCATCGCAATGCCGACATCCGCCGCTGCGAGCGCCGGCGCGTCGTTGATGCCATCACCCGCCATCGCGACGCGCGCTCCAGACGCTTTGGCTGCAGAGATCCATTCGGCTTTGCCCGCCGGCGTTTGACCCGCATGCACTTCATCGATGCCGAGTTCCCTGGCCACCGCAGCCGCAGTCGCTTGACTGTCGCCGGTGAGCATGACGATGCGGAGTTTTTCCGCCTTCAGCGACGCGAGAATAGCCTTTGCGCCGTGCTTGATCGGATCCTGCACGGCCACCAACCCGGCCAACCGTCCTTCGCGGGCCAGGAACATCACGGTCTTTGCCTCCCGCCGAAGTTCCTCGGCGCGTTCCGCGAGCGATGACGCATCAACACCAATGGAGGCCATCAGCGCTGCATTGCCCAGCGCAACGGCTGCAGGACCTACACGGCCGCGCACGCCCTGACCGGTGACGGCGGAAAACTCCGCCGCGCGATCAAATGCGATTCCACGGCTTTTCGCGCCTTCGAGAATCGCATGCGCGAGCGGATGTTCACTCGCAGCTTCCAGTGAAGCCGCCATCGCGACCACGTCGGATTCACTGAAATCCGGTTGCGCGCTGACATCCGTCAGCGTCGGTTTGCCCTCGGTCAGTGTTCCGGTTTTGTCGACGACCAGACAATCGATGTCCGCCAAACCTTCAATGGCTGCCGCGTTGCGGAACAACACACCGGCTTCGGCACCGCGCCCACTCGCGACGGTGATCGAAATCGGAGTTGCAAGGCCGAGCGCACATGGGCAGGCAATGATCAGCACGGCAACGGCGTTGACGATCGCGTACGCCAGACGTGGCTCAGGACCCCATACCAGCCACGCACCGAACGTCAACAGCGCCACAACGACCACCGCCGGCACGAAGAAGAGCGAAACCCGATCCGCAAGTCGCTGCAACGGCGCTTTTGAGCGCTGCGCGGTCGCGACCAAATCGACGATCTGCGCAAGCACTGTGTCGCGTCCTACGCGCTCCGCGAGGATCGTGAGACTCCCCATTCCGTTGAGCGTGCCGCCGTTGACCGCGTCCTGCACGTGTTTTTCGACCGGGATGGGCTCGCCGGTCAACAGCGACTCGTCGACGCTGCTCGCACCGTCGACCACAGCACCATCGACCGGCACTTTCTCGCCCGGCCTGACGCGCAGCGACTCGCCAACCTGCACCTGGTCGAGCGCGACATCTTCTTCCGTTCCGTCCGCGCGAACGCGACGCGCCATCTTGGGCGCCAGATCGAGCAAGCGCCGGACCGCTGCAGACGTCTGACCGCGTGCACCCAGTTCCAGCCACTCGCCGAGCAGCGCCAACGCGACGATGACCCCTGCCGCTTCGAAGTAGACGCCGACCATCCCGTGGTCGGCGCGCATCGCCTGCGGAAACCATGCCGGCGCAAATGTCGCGCCGAGGCTGAAGGTGAAAGCGACCATCACGCCCAGTCCAATCAAGGTGTACATGTTGGGCGAGCCCGACACCGCGCCTTTCCAGCCGCGGACATAGAAGGACGCGCCAGCCCACAGCACCAACGGTGCCGACAGGAGCATTTCGACCCAGCGCAGCGCATGAGCGGTCGATGCGCTCGTGTGGAAAGAAACCACGTGCGGGACCATTGCAGTAAACAGCAGCGGCAACGCGAAAACGGCGGAGACGAAAAACTTGCGTCGCACCGCGCGCAGCTCGGTGTCGTCGTTGTCCGTCGTCGGCACCATCGGCTCCAGCGCCATTCCGCATTTCGGGCAACTGCCCGGACCGACTTGTTGGACCTCCAGATGCATCGGGCACGTGTAGATCGCACCCTCGACGACGGGCGCGGCTGCGATCGACGCGCTCAGATAGCGATCCGGTTCGGCAACGAACTTCTCGCGACAGCGCGCCGAGCAGAAATAAAACGGATGGCCCGAGTGATCGGCGCGATGCGGAGTCGAGTGCGGATCGACGTGCATCCGGCAAACGGGATCCGACACGTCGGCGTTCGACAACGGATGTGACGTGTTCTCTGTCTGCAGGCTCACGTCGGGTCGTCCTTGGTCAGCGCGACCAGAATGGGACAATGCACAAGCGGACCGTGCTCTGGGCACGCGTCGACGAGCGATTTCAAACCCCGACGCACGCGCCGCAGTTCGCAAATCCGCGATATGACATCCACCAGACGTCCTTCAGAACGGGATTCGATGCGTTCGACGCACCCTTCAAGGTCGGATGAGAGTGCCTGCAAGTCGCGGATTTCGTCTGGCGCGAAACCAATGACCTTGACGCGTCGGATGTTTATCGTCAACAGGCCGCACGGATCAGTCTTGCGATTGCGAAGGTCGGTGTCGGGCTCAGCCACGTATCTCGGCGGCGCTGCCCGCCCAGTAAAGCGTCGGTCTGCTGGTCGGTGCCAGCCTCGACCCGCGTCTGATGCATCTGCGGCGTCGCGGCGCTGTTTCCACGACCGCCGCAAACTCATCGACGACGCGGTTCGTCAATGACGAAACTCGTTCCTCCAGAACAGGGCAGCGGCGATCGCGCCGAACGCGATGACCGTTCCGGAGATCGCGTAAGGATGACGGTGAAACTCGCCCGAGATCTCCTTTCGTGCGATCCGCGAACTCCTGGAAAGCCGGTGCCCGAATTTCTGGAGTTGGACCTGCACTGCATCGCGCTGGTCACCAAGTGCGTTCGCGTCGTCGACAACGATGGTCGAGATGGCCGCAATGCCCTTTTCGATCTGGGCAATGCTGTGTGCGATCTGTTCTCTGATGGTCTGCGAGTTCATCTGTGTTCCTTGATGGTGGATGGTTCTGGGCGAGCGACGGCATCCGGGTGGCATCCGGCGCGAACGGAAACGTTTTTTTCCCGGAGAGCAATCGTCTTGCTCACTGGGGGGATTTCGCCGCACCGACATGGTGAACGTGCTTCCGTTTCAAATCGTGCCGAGTCGGTTGATGCCGATTCCGGATGGGCAAGCGGAAATTTTCAATCGCCGGGATCAAACGTCGATATCTCCACCGTCGAAGGATCAAACATAGGCTCATCCGCAGTGTCAGTCGGTACGGCGGCGCACGTTGCCGTCCACTCAATCGAGGTCGTCCACCCACTCACGACGACGATCAATAAAACCGGATGTGCGTTCGCTGCGAACGGACGAGCGAAGTCGCGACGGCCAGTCTCTACCGCACGGAAAGATTCCATGCCGATGCGACACGAACAAACATTCGACCGCACACCGTCGGGGCAAGGTCAAAAAGCGAAGCGATCCGCATCCCCGACACCCTGGAGTACAGCATGCCCCGCATCACCAATCCCACCGGCTTCGACGACATTGATGGACTGCCGAGCGAATTGACTGACGGACTGTCCCGCGCGTTCGCACGACTTCTCGGAAGTGCCAGTGAAAATCCGAAAACCGCAATCTGCCTCTTGCACGAACACAGTCACGCGACTGCGCCCTTTCGGCATTCGGAGGATGACTGATCGCGCCCGACGCTGCGCCGCCTCGCGTCGAACAATCCGTCTTGAGATCGTGCGCGTTTTGTCCAGCGACGTTATCCAGACAGCCTCGTGGGTTCGTTAACGCACGGACGTTCATTCGCTTAGTGGCGCAAGGTGATCGTCCGACCAACGAACCAGAGGCATGTCATGAAGAGCGACGCACAGATCCAGAAAGATGTCATCGCGGAACTCCAATGGGAAGCGTC
>NZ_JBDSWZ010000293.1:0-2574 GCF_039926425.1 Dokdonella sp. | reverse complement strand
ACGCCTGCAACGAAAAGCGACCGGCATCGTCGACGGCGGTGCTCGCGACGACCGCCGCCGCCGGATCACGCAGTTCGACCCGCGCGTGCGCGACGCCGTCGATTTGCCCGCTGACGCGCCATGTGCTACCGGCACGTATGGCTTCGGACACGTGCAGTTCGACCACACCGGTGGGCGCTGGCGCGGGATCGAATCGGACGACGCGACCGTGTGCCGCGTCGCGATCACGCGGCGGCAGTCCCGCCCCGACGATGCGCAATTGTTGCGACTGCGGATGGCGCCGTAGCGCGGTCCCGAGATCCGGGACGGATTCGATCGTCCGACTCGCACCGCTGCCCGGCAACGCAACGACGGTCGACGCGGACGACAGTGCCGCCGTCTGCGCCGGCGTTGCGCCAGGCGTCAATACCACCAGCTCATTCGCGACGAAGTCTTCCAGCATCGACGGCGGCAACAGGCAGGCGTACAGCCCGAACACCGAAGCGGCGAGCAACAGGAGGCGCACGCGTCGATGATCCTGCACGCCGCGCACGATGCGCCATGCCGAGACACCGAACGCCAGCGCGAGGGTCGCGCCGATGATCCACGACAGGGTCATCGCGTCACCTGCGCCGGCGCAGCGTCCGGCGCGTTTGCCCGGATTGATTCCAGATAGGCGCGACCTGCCGCATCCGGTGCCGCTCGCGGTGCGCCGCCCGCGACGGGCACCGGCAACGTCGGCCAGAGGGCGTTCCGCAGATCCGTGCGACACGTTGCACAGGCCGGATCGCGCCGTGCACGATCGATGGCAGCAACCACGCCAAGCGCATCGGGCAACGCCGACGCGTGCGCGGTGATCCAGGCTTCCGCCGCGGGCCAGTCGGGCGTGGCGCTCGTTCCAAGTTGTTGCCAAAGTGCGACCAGGCCCACGTCGACCGGGGCCTGCGGCGACAACGTGCCGACGCGATCGGTCAGATCCTTGCGATCGCCCGACAATCGCCGCGCCTCATCCGGCGCCGGAAGTTCGAGGCCGACCCGCGCAAGATAAATCCGCGTCGACTGCTGCACGCGCTTGATCAGCTCGAGTGCGCGGCGCTCGAATGGCAATGCGTCGTCCGGTTTGCCTTGGCGCAGGTGCAGTTCGGACTGCCACATTTCGTCGAGCGCGGATTTGAGGGTCGCCTTTGTTTCCGGATCGAGCAGCGTCGCGGCCTCTGCGATGTCGTGCACGTGGCCATACTCGGCGACCGTATTCCCTTCCTCGCCGAAACGCTCCGGCGCAGTTGATTTCGCGCTCCGCTCATGCGCGTCATGCGCGGCTGCCAGCGCCCCTTCCTGCGAATCCGGCACCGCAACGGGCGACGAATCGGGAGCGTGTTCCGCCTGCCCTTCCGATTCCTCGCCGAGAAACTGGCCGTAGCGCAACCGGAGGATCTTCTGGTCGACGCCGATTGCATCCGATCGCGCGATGAAATGCGCGTCGTCGATGATTGCCTTGTCGGCGATCAGCGCTTCGCTGTCGATGATGATCTGGCGCTGGCTGCGGAAGTACGCCGGCATGGTCTTCTGCACGACGCCGTCGAGCCCCGCGCTTTCCTTCGACGGATCGACCGGCCAGCGCAGGATGAAACTCGCGCTGCGCGTGGTGTTGGGCGTCGGCGCGCGATTGTCCGTCACGGCCAGACGCACGATCACATCGTCACCCTTGGCGATGCCGAGCGTTGCGAGATCGAGCGTGTGGTGAAAGCGCCGATGGCGTTCGCCCGGTTCTGCATCGAGCGGTTCGCCCGCCAGCACAATCGCCTGCTCCTTCACGGCGATGTTTTCACCGGTCCCCTGCGCGAGCGTGAGGGTGAGGTCGGCGTGTGCGATGCCGTAGTCGTCGCTCGCTTCGAACACGAGGTCCCAGGTTGTCTGCTGCGGATCGAGCAGCGTGAGCGTTTTGTCCGGCTCCACCACGCGCACCTCCGGCGGGAGATCGGCGACCGCGTCGAGCCGGTGCAGGCGATCATCGGCGGGGGAAGGCCCGCCGTCGGGCACGATGCGGTACAGCGACGACACTTCGAGTACGTCCTCGCCGCGCCACTCGTCGCCGTCGCGCGCGAGCGCGATGCGACGGCCGTCGTGGAATTGAAGATGCGCGCCCGGTGGTGTGGGTGCGAGGCGCAATCGCCAGCGCAGACGCGAGCCTGCGGGCGCCTTCAGATCGAGCGACGATTCGGTTCGTGCCGGCAGCTTCGTGTAGGGCGGCGCGTCGATCTGGATTTCACTCAGCGTGAGAACCGTCGACGTTGCGGCAATGTCGGCGTGCGTGCCGTGCCCCGACGTGTCGGACCGATGGTCGGAACTCGCGCTGAAAAGAGCCATCACGACGATGGCTGTTGCCATCCCTGCGCTGATGGCGATTGCGCGCCACGGCCATGCGGGTCGCAGGTCGGCGCGCATGCCTGCAAGGCGGGTCCGCAGTCGCGCCTGTTGCAAGCCGGCGAGACGTGACAGCGACGACGATGGCTGGAGTAACAACGCCGCGCTGTCTTCCATCTGGGGAAACGACGCGTCGAGACGACGCGCAACCCAGCGGGTGTCGATCGTGCG
>NZ_JBDSWZ010000292.1:0-12710 GCF_039926425.1 Dokdonella sp. | reverse complement strand
TTGCCGCGATGCGCGCCGCGCTTGAGCTTGCGGTTGTGTCGCGTCGCGTCGATCACGCGCACACCCGGAATCGTCAGCGCCGACCAGTCCGGATCGGCACGACCAGGCAACTGAACGGTGAAGGTCTGTCGCGTGACCGCATGACGGTCCTTCATTCCTGCGTAGCCAACCGCGAGCGGTGACACACCTGCCGCAGCCGCGAGTTGACGCGCGGTCCACTCGGTGTTCGCGCCGATTTTCTCGACCTGCAGGAACGCGTGCTCGCCGCTTCCCGACGGTTCGAAACCGAGCACCTCGTCAACCTGGAAGTCGGCTGGCCGTTCGCGCAAGGTTCCTTCGATCAGGGGACCGCCAAATGCGGACGGCTGATCGCCGGTCACTCTTCGGCCTCGGGTTCGAGACGACTGACCAGCGCCCGCAATTCCGGATCGGCGTCACTCGACACCAGTGTCGACTCGCGACGCCGCTGCAGCAGCACCACCGCAAACGCAGCAATGCCCTCGCCGCGACCGGTGAATCCAAGGGTCTCGCTGGTGGTCGCCTTCACGCTGACATTGCCGATCGCACAGCCGAGATCGATCGACAGGTTGCGTCGCATCGCCTCGCTGTGCGGGCCGATCTTCGGACGCTCGCACACGACCGTCACGTCGGCGTTCGCCAGCGTGTACCCCTGCTCGATCATCAGGCCTGCGCAATGGAGAAGGAAATGCCGACTGCTGACATCCGTCCAGCGCGCGTCGCTTGGCGGAAAATGATGCCCGATGTCGCCCAGCGCGAGCGCTCCGAAGATCGCATCGCACAGCGCGTGGATCACCACGTCGCCGTCGGAATGCGCGACGACGCCGCGATCATGGGGAATCGCGACACCGGCCAGAACCACATGGTCGCCGGGTCCGAATGCGTGGATGTCGATGCCTTGGCCAATGCGCATGTGATTCCAGTAGTGGAGAGTGGGAAAGGGACATCCCGGAGGCAGATCGAGCTCCGGATGCGCATTCCGCGAATGGGTCAGGTCACGATTCGCGCAACAGCAGGAACTCCGCCAGCGCGAGATCGGCAGTCGTGGTGACCTTGATGTTGCTCTCGGCACCCTCGACCAGCAAGGGGCGATGACCGAGCCGCTCCATCGCCATCGATTCGTCAGTGACGGCAACGCCGTCGCGGCTGGCGTCAAGAAGCGCCACGGTCAATTCACCGCGGCGGAAGAGTTGTGGCGTCAGCGCGCGCCAGCGTGCCTCGCGCGGTTCGGTCGTGACGACGCACGCATCGGCATCACCCAGCTTGAGGGTGTCACGCAGCGGCGACGCGAGCAGCGCACCTCCTGCAATGGTACCGAGTTCGACCAGGCGCGAAATATCCGCACCGCGCACGCACGGTCGTGCAGCATCGTGAACGAGCACGAAGGCATCGTCAGGAATCATCGGCGGCAACGCGCGCAAACCCATCAGAACCGAACTGCTGCGCTCCGCACCGCCAACCACCGTCAACACCGGCTTGCCGCCGAACGAACCGAATCCCGGCCAGTAGGGATCGCCGGACGCAAGCACCACCATCAGGCCGGCAATCGAAGGACACTCGGCCAGACGTTGCAACGTCCACAGGAGCATCGGTTGTCCAGCAAGCTCGACGTACTGCTTGGGTTTTTCCGCGCCAAACCGCGCACCGCGCCCGGCAGCGGGAACGACGCACCACAATGCATCAGCGCTCACCGTCGGCTCCCGCCGGATCACGCGCCGCCGCGTTGCCCTGCGTCGGTTCGACCACCTGGTAGAACGTTTCGCCAGGTTTCAACAATCCGAGTTCCGACCTCGCGCGCTCCTCGATCGCCTCGTCGCCGTGCTTGAGGTCCTCGACTTCCGCCGACAGGGTCTCATTCCGTTTCTTCAGCTGCGCGTTGTCCGCTTTCTGCTCGGCGACACGCTTTTCGAGCAGCCACACATCGCGAAGTCCGCCCTGCCCCGTCCACAGATGCACCTGCAATGCGATCAACAGGACCACGAGAACGAGGGCGACCCAGCGCAGCACGCGCGCGAAACCTCAGCGTCCGAACAACGGAAGATTCGGAAACGCATCCTTGCCCGAATAGCGCGCCGACGAGCCGAGCGCTTCCTCGATGCGCAGCAACTGGTTGTATTTCGCGACCCGGTCCGACCGACACAGCGAACCGGTCTTGATCTGCGTGGCGGTCGTCGCCACGGCGAGGTCGGCAATCGTCGTGTCTTCGGTCTCGCCGGACCGATGGGAGATGATCGAGGCGTATTTCGCCGTGTCGGCCATCGCGATCGCATCGAGCGTTTCGGTCAGCGTCCCGATCTGGTTGACCTTGATCAGGATCGCGTTGGCGATGTGCTTGTCGATGCCTTCCCTGAAAATGGACGTATTGGTGACGAACAGGTCGTCGCCGACCAGTTGCACCGTCTTGCCGAGACGGTCGGTCAGTTTCTTCCAGCCGTCCCAGTCGCCCTCGGCCATGCCGTCCTCGATCGTCAGGATCGGGTACTTCGCGCACCAGCCGGCATAGAACTCGATCAGCTGCTCGGGACTCAACACCTTGCCCTCGCCTTCAAGATGGTAAGCACCATCCTTGAAGAATTCGGAGCTGGCGACATCGAGACCGAGGTAAATCTCGGCGCCGATCTTGTAGCCGGCTTTGTCGACTGCGGCGAGGATCGTCTCGATCGCCTCTTCGTTGGATTTGAGATCGGGTGCGAAACCGCCTTCGTCACCCACCGACGTTGCGAGGCCGCGCGCCTTCAGCACCGATTTCAGGGCATGGAAAATTTCCGTGCCCGCGCGCAGTGCTTCCGCAAAATTCGGCAGCCCGACCGGAAGCACCATGAATTCCTGCATGTCGACGTTGTTGTCCGCATGCGCGCCGCCGTTGATGATGTTCATCATCGGCACCGGCAGCTGCGCTGGGCGATCGCCGGCGAGAACTTTCCACAACGGCAGCTTGCGCGACGCCGCGACCGCATGCGCGTTCGCCAACGAAACGCCGAGCAGCGCGTTGGCGCCGAGATGGCTCTTGTTCGGCGACCCGTCGAGGGCGATCAGTTTCCCGTCCAGGCCGCGCTGATCATCGGCATCGAAACCCTTCAACGCATGTGCAATGGTCGTGTTGACGTTGGCGACTGCATTCTTCACACCCTTGCCGAGATAACGCGACGGGTCGCCGTCGCGCAACTCGACCGCTTCGCGCGAGCCGGTCGACGCGCCGCTCGGCACCATCGCGCGTCCGAACGAACCGTCCACCAGCGTGACCTCGGCTTCAAGCGTCGGATTGCCGCGGCTGTCGAGAATTTCACGGGCATGAATGGATTGGATGTGGGTCACTGTTTGCACTCCGGCATCGTGTGGGCCTTGTCGGGAAAAAGCTGTTTGTCCGGCTGCCACGAGATGTGGGTGACGCCATAGGGTTTCAGCGCGGAGAAGGTCTGCTTCAGGAGACTTGCATCGCGGCAACTGGCAATCACGGTCAGGCAACGCAACGGAGCGTTGCCGCGGCGACGGATCACTTCCGCAGCGAATGCTGCAAACGCATAGTGCTGACCGTCCAGCCCGAATTGCAGGCGCGGCGAATAGGTCGACATCACGGTCGCGTCGGTGCACTCGTTCGATGAGGTCGTAACCCTCGGATAGTCGATCGTCTTTCCATCGGAAGGCGTTCCTGGATGTGGTGTCGCAACGGTTCCTGCCGGTGACAGACCCGAATCGTGCCCCGATGCGTACGCTGCGGTTGCGAAGACGAACAGGCCCACAGCCAGCAGCAAACGCTTCATTCGAAACCCCGCAGACCCTGTCGTTTGGACACCGAGTCGAGTGCGCACAGTGTCTCCAGCAACGCTTCCATTTTCCCGAGCGGCCATGCATTCGGACCGTCGCTGAGTGCCTTGTCCGGATCCGGATGCGTTTCCACGAAAATTCCGGCGATGCCGACCGCAACTGCGGCGCGCGCGAGCACCGGAACGAATTCGCGCTGGCCGCCGGACTTGCCATCGGCGCCACCCGGCAACTGCACAGAGTGGGTCGCATCGAACACGACCGGGCATTGCGTGTCGCGCATCACCGCAAGGGAGCGCATGTCGGACACGAGGTTGTTGTAACCGAAGCTTGCACCGCGCTCGCACACCATGATCTGCGTGTTGCCGGTTTCCGTCGCTTTCGCCGCGACGTGCTTCATTTCCCACGGCGACAGGAATTGGCCTTTCTTGATGTTGACGGGTTTGCCGGCTTTGGCGACGTTCTGGATGAAGTCGGTCTGGCGGCACAGGAATGCAGGCGTCTGCAACACGTCGACGACCGAGGCGACTTCGCCCAGCGGCGTGTATTCGTGCACGTCGGTGAGCACTGGCACGCCGATCTGACGTTTGACTTCGGCGAGTACTTTCAGACCCTCCTCGAGGCCAGGTCCGCGAAAACTCGTGCCGGACGTCCGGTTCGCCTTGTCAAAACTGGACTTGAAGATGAAGGGAATGCCGAGCTTGCCGGTGATCTCCTTCAGCGTGCCGGCGGTATCGAGTTGCAGCTGCATCGATTCGATCACGCACGGGCCGGCGATCAGGAACAGCGGCTGATCGAGGCCGACGTCGAAGCCGCAGAGTTTCATCGCGAACTCTCCGTGGGAGCGGCTTCAGCCGCGGTGCTTCCCATCGGGCGGCGGCGATCGGCAACCGGATCGCGGCGCAAGCCGCTTCCACAAAAGGGCGCCCGGCACAGACCAACGGACATCAAGCCACCACCTCCACCTGAGCCAGCCTTGGCGCCTCTCGCATCGCCTTCTGCTCGCGAGCGGCGCGGACGAATCCGATGAACAGCGGATGGCCGTCGCGTGGCGTCGAGGTGAATTCCGGATGGAACTGGCACGCGACGAACCACGGGTGGTTCGGCAGCTCGATCATCTCGACCAGCAAATCGTCCATCGACTTGCCGGCGATGATCAATCCGAGATCCTCGAACTGCTGTCGATAGCGATTATTGAATTCATAGCGATGACGATGGCGCTCGCGAATGACGTCGTGGCCGTACAGTTCGCGCGAAATCGTTCCGGCCTTCAGGCGGCATTCCTGCGCACCGAGCCGCATGGTGCCACCCTTGCCCGACTTCTCGTCGCGTTTCTCGACGTCACCGGCTCCGGTCGTCCATTCGGTGATCAGCGCAATCACCGGGTGTTCCGCATTGCGGTCGTTCTCGCTGGAATTGGCGCCCTCGAGCCCGGCCACGTTCCTTGCAAAATCGCTCACGGCAGCGTGCATGCCGTAACAGATGCCGAAATACGGAATGCGGTTTTCGCGCGCGTAGCGGGCTGCGGCGATCTTGCCTTCGAAGCCGCGCTTGCCGAATCCGCCAGGGACGAGAATGCCGTCGACATCCTTGAGCAGTTCCGCACCGCGGCGTTCGATTTCCTCCGACTCCATCCAGCGCAGATTGATGCCGGTTTTCTGCTTGATGCCGCCGTGGCGCAGCGCTTCACCGAGCGACTTGTACGCATCCTTGTGCTCGACATACTTGCCGACGATCGCAATGGTGACTTCGCCCTGCGGATGCTCGACCGCCTCGACGGTGCGCTCCCATGCCGAAAGGTCCACCGGCTTCGCGTTGAGGCGGAGCTTGTCGACGACGATCTCGTCCAGACCCTGGCTGTGCAACCACATCGGCAGCTGGTAGATCACGTCGACATCGGTTGCGCTGATGACCGCTTTTTCGGGCACGTTGGTGAACAGCGCGATCTTGCGGCGCTCGCTCTGCGGCAGCGGCTGCTCGCAGCGGCACAGCAGGATGTCCGGCTGGATGCCGATCGAGCGCAGTTCCTTCACCGAATGCTGGGTCGGCTTCGTCTTGATCTCGCCGGCTGCCTTGATGTACGGCACCAGCGTCAGATGCATGAAGATCGCCTGCTCGGCGCCGTGTTCGATGCGGATCTGGCGGATCGCCTCGAGAAAGGGCAGCGACTCGATGTCACCCACGGTGCCGCCGACTTCGACCAGCGCAACGTCATACCCTTGAGTAGCCTCGTAGATGCGGTGCTTGATTTCGTCGGTGATGTGCGGAATCACCTGCACGGTCGCGCCGAGGTAGTCGCCGCGGCGCTCCTTTGCGATGACGCTTTCGTAGATCTTGCCGGTGGTGACGGAGTTCTTGCCGGTCAAACGCGTATGGATGAACCGCTCGTAGTGGCCGAGATCGAGGTCGGTTTCGGCACCGTCGTCGGTGACGTACACCTCGCCGTGCTGGAACGGGCTCATCGTGCCCGGGTCGACGTTGATGTAGGGGTCCAGCTTCATCATCGTCACGCGAAGACCGCGTGCTTCGAGGATGGCAGCCAGCGACGCGGCGGCGATGCCCTTGCCTAGCGAGGACACCACGCCGCCGGTCACGAAGATCAGGGGGGTCATGGGCAAAAACGTTCCGCTTGAAACCCCTATTCTATCGGGTCGGCGTGCGGGCGGCGAGTCCGATCTCGCGACGCTGGATCGATTCTCGCCAAACGACGATACACGAAGCAGCATGACGATCGCTGAAGACGCTCGCATCGAATCGGTGACAACTCGACGCGCCCGCAGCACGCCGGATGACACGATTGTGGCCAGCGAGCGCGCGAAAATCGCCGGCGCACAGTGCTGGGACTTTCCCTCACTTGCCCGGCCATCCACCCCAACGGCGTGTCGACGAATGTAGAATCGGGCCACCGCAGCGAGACTGCAAGGCCTGCCCGCCTCGGCGGCGGGCTTCCGTCGGAGCACGCGATCATCGGAAGCCATCCGATGTGTCGTTCAGAGCGGAGGGGACAGGTACCGCTGCATCCAGGAAGCGCCAAGCTTCGTACAGCGTGTCAGGAATCGCGCGGACTTGAGGTCTGTGCACGAGCTGGATATCACCGTCGACCGCATTGCGGTCCGTCTGTCAGGTCACAGGGGTCATCATGAAGCGTATCCGCACCTTCGCCGCGGCTTTCGGCATGCTCATCGTTGTGGGCTGCACGCCTGCGCCGCCGCGAAGCGACAGCACACCTCCACCCGCACCCATCGTTGCTGCGCCGGCACCGACGCCGCCGCAAGCAGCTGCACCGCCGCCGATCGCTGCGCCGGTTGAGAGTGCGCCCGCACCTGCGCCGCCGGCTCCAATCGTCGCGCCGCCTCCGCCGCGGGTCGTTGCCAAGCCGAAAGCGCCGAAGCCCGCCATTGCCAAGCCGTCAGCGCCGCCCGCGGTAGCGCCTCCCGTCGTCGCCGCTCCAGAGGCAAAAGCGCTTGGAGCCCTCGCTGATCTGCATGGACAGGTCGTGCTGGACGCGGGCGCGGGTCAGAGCATCGAAGCCGACGAGATCGAGGATGCTGTCGTTTACTTCGTGCCTTCGGCGGGCTCAGCCGGCGTCAAGCCGGGCAGCTTTTCGATCTATACCAAGAACAAGCGCTTCGACCCTGGCCTTCTGGTCATTCCGGTCGGAAGCACGGTCAAGTTTCCGAACCAGGACGAGATTCTGCACAACGTCTTCTCGACCACTTCGGGATCGTCGTTCGACCTCGGCGTCTACGGCGGCGGCGAGAGCGGCGAATACACGTTCCGCAAGCCGGGACTCGTGCTCGTCCATTGCAACGTGCACGAATCGATGCTGGCCAACATCCTGGTGCTCAACACGCCGTGGTTCACGAGGCCCGACAAGGTCGGCCGCTTTTCGATTCCCGGCGTCGCAGCCGGTGCCGGCAAGTTGATGGTGTGGCATCCGCGTGCCGCGCGTCCGGCGCTACTCGCGCTCACGATGCCCGACGTCGATGCGCCGTCAATTCATGTGCCTATCGTCAAGGCGCGGGTCCCGGCGCATCTGAACAAGGAAGGCAAGGCGTATCACCAGGACATCAAGTCGGCAGGCGCCCGATGAGCAACCGACTGCGCAGATTCCAGGTGGCGAGCGTCGTCGCTGCCGGCGCGCTCGTGCTGGTGATCGCGGCGATCGCATGGTGGCAGGTCGGACGCGCGGAGATCGCGGTGGCGTCCGGCTCGCTGCAGGCGGCGCAGCAGGTTGCCGACCTTGTGTTCGATCGCGAACTGGACGAAATGGAATCGCGCACGCAATCGCTCGCCGGAAATCCGGCCTTCGTCGGCTATGTCAGCCAGGCACTGGAAGCAGGTGCGGCAGCTGGCGGGAGTGTCGACTCCACCTCGATTGCCGACCTTCTGCAGGAACGCCGCACGTCCTCCGGGTTCGAGACCGCAGCGGTGGTCGACACCAAGGGTGTCGTGATTGCCGCGGCGAGCAATGCAGCGAAATTCCAGCGGCCATCGTCCAGCGACGCGATGGTCACGCAGACGCGCGAGACGATAACATCAACGACCGGCATCCTCGTGGCGAATGGCCGTCTGCAGCTTGTGTCCATTGCGCCGATTGTGCGGGGTGACACGCTTGAAGCGCTGCTCTACACGGCAAATCCGATCAACTCGACCATCGCGCGTCGAATCGGCACAGCCGCTGGAACAGACATTGCGCTCGTCGTTGCCGGTCCCGGGAGCGATCTGCAGATCGCAACCTCGACCCAGCCGGTCGGAGCGGACAAAATCATGCTCGATGCACTCGGCGTTCCGTTGCAGGCAGCGGTCGATTCATCGTCCACAGTCGACGCCGATGGCATCATTGCCGTCGCGATGGAAGGCGGTGTCGGGTATGCACGCGTGACGCCCCTGCTGGCCAAACGAGCCAGCGTGGCGCTGCTGGCGTCGATGTCGCCCAAGCGATTCGCCGCACTCCATTCGGCCATTGTGATTCCGGCCGCCGCACTCGCGCTGCTGGCTTTGGCAGTGCTCGTCATCATTCTCGTGCTGGGCTGGAAACGCTGGTTCCTTCCGCTGGATGAACTGGCGACGATTGCCGCTTCCGCGTCGCGGGGCAACTACGACATCGACGCGCCGGTGGGCGGCACCGGCCCGGTTTCGCAAGTGGCCGTGTCATTGAACGTGCTGCAGAAAAGATTGCGTGAAGCGCGCGGATCGACCCGTACACTTCCGCCGACACACCGACCCGCACTGCCAGCAAAGGATGCCCGATGATCCAGACCGCCCGACGTCTGCTACTCGCCACCGTGATCAGCGCGCTGTTCGGCGCGGCCCCGCTCCATGCGCAGGACAAAGCCGACGACGCCGACGCCTACGCAGCGCCACCGGAACCTGAAGTCACGGCGGAAGAGGAGCACAGCCGATTTGCCGGCAAGCTCCTTCTCACGGGCGGTGTCAGTCAGATCGAAGGAGCGGCCGGCGGCGGCATCGTGCCCTGGGCGGTGATTGGCGGGTATGGTTCGCCCGGCCAGATCGGAGCGAACGCCTTCTACACGCACCTGGGCGTCGGCGACTATCACCTCAGCGACATCGGCGTGCTGGTCGGAATCAACAATCGCGTCGAACTGTCGTTTGCACGGGAGAAATTCAACACCGAGGACGTCGGCGCGGCGCTCGGTCTCGGGCGCGGCTTCACCTTCCAGCAGGACATTTTCGGCATCAAGGTCAAGCTCGCCGGCGACGCGGTGCTCGAACAGGACAGCTGGCTGCCGCAGATTTCCGCGGGCCTGCAGTACAAGAAGAACGATCAGGGCGCGGTGTTGAACGCGATCGGCGCGAGGGACGACTCCGGCACCGACTTCTATCTGACGGCGACCAAGCTCTATCTTGCGCAAAGTCTGCTTCTGAACGGCACCGTTCGGCTGACCAAGGCGAACCAGACCGGCATCCTCGGATTCGGCGGCGACCGCAACGACAGCTACAAACCGGAGTTCGAAGGATCGGTGGCGTACCTGCTGTCACGCAAGGTCGCGATCGGCGCCGAGTACCGCATGAAGCCCGACAATCTCGGCATCGCAAAGGAAGATGACTGGTGGGACGTGTTCGTCGCCTGGGCGCCGACCAGGCATGTCTCGCTGACCGTGGCGTGGGCCGACCTCGGCAACGTCGTCATCAAGGACCACCAGCACGGTTTGTACGCGTCCGTACAGATCGGCTTCTGACACCACGAGGAATCGCCCCATGTCACTCCGTCCATTTCTTGCGTTGGTCACCGCATCCGCGCTGATGGTCCTGTCTATCGGGACGCCCGTTCGCGCGGCTGAAAATCCGGCACCCGCCGACCCGTCGCTGTTGCCAGTGTTCAAGCAGTTCGGCGAGAAGCCCGGGCTCGTCGCGCTGATGGACGATTTCATGATCGAGCTGGTCAGTGATCCGCGCACACGGCCGTTCTTCGCCGATACGGACCAGAAACACATCAAGGCGGAACTGGTCGACCAGTTCTGCGTGATCCTCGGTGGGCCGTGCACATACACGGGCAAGGACATGAAGAAAACCCACTCTGGCCTGACCATCGACGAAGCCGCATTCAACGCACTGGTCGAAGACCTGCAGATCGCGATGGACAAGCACGACATTCCGTTCCGCGCGCAGAACAAGCTGCTGCAGAAACTCGCGTCGATGCATCGCGAAGTGGTGAACTCGCACTGATGGATGGTCGTCGACCGATCGGCTGATCGACCAGCGATTCCTTCTCCGGCCGATGGGGAACGCAAGCGATGCCTTGACCGCGCAGCCCGGCGTCTCCATCCTCAGCCGCCTTCGCTCAACCCGCATTCGCCTTGATGAATACCCGCTACAACGCTGCCGACATCGAAGTCCTCTCCGGCCTTGACCCGGTCAAGCGCCGTCCCGGCATGTACACCGATACGTCGCGCCCGAATCACCTTGCCCAGGAAGTCATCGACAACTCGGTCGACGAAGCACTCGCCGGCCACGCTTCCGCGATCGATGTGATCCTGTACTCCGACGGCTCGGTGGAAGTCACCGACAACGGACGCGGCATGCCGGTCGACCTGCATCCGGAGGAGAAGATCCCCGGCGTCGAGTTGATCCTGACGCGTCTGCACGCCGGCGGAAAATTCTCCAACCGCAATTACCAGTTTTCCGGCGGCCTGCACGGCGTCGGCGTGTCGGTGGTCAATGCACTGTCGACGCGTGTCGAGGTGACGATCCGTCGCGACGGCCAGGTCTACCGGATGGACTTCAAGGACGGCGACCGTGCAAGCACGCTTGGCGTGACCGGTACCGTGCCGAAAAAGCAGACCGGCACCACGCTGCGCTTCTGGCCCGATCCGAAATATTTCGACACGCCGAAGATCCTGCTGTCCAGGCTCAAGCACGTGCTGCGCGCGAAGGCCGTGCTGTGCGCAGGACTCACTGTTCGCCTCACCGACGAGGCGAGCGGCGAAAAGATCGAATGGCACTATCAGGACGGGCTGCGCGACTATCTGCGGTCGATGCTGGGCGACGCGGAATATTTGCCGGCTGACCTGTATGTCGGTTCGGTGCAACGCGAAACGGGCGCTGTCGAGTATGCCGTGGCGTGGCTTCCGGAAGGCGAGCTGACGCAGGAAAGTTACGTCAACCTGATTCCCACCGCGCAGGGCGGCACGCATGCGAACGGCCTGCGATCGGGCCTCACCAACGCGCTTCGCGAATTCTGCGAGTTCCGCAATCTGCTGCCGCGCGGCGTCAAGCTTGCGCCGGAAGACGTCTGGGACCGCTTGAGTTTCGTGCTCTCTCTCAAGATGACTGACCCGCAGTTCTCCGGCCAGACCAAGGAGCGGCTGTCGTCGCGCGATGCGGCCGGCTTCGTCGAGAACGCGGTGCACGACGGATTCTCGCTGTATCTCAACCAGCACGTCGAACTCGGCGAGCGGATTGCGCAGCTGGCGATCGAACGGGCGAGCCTGCGGCTGAAGTCCGAAAAACAGATCGTGCGCAAGAAAATCACCCAGGGGCCTGCGCTGCCCGGAAAACTCGCCGATTGCGCATCGAGCGATCTGTCCCGCACCGAGCTGTTCCTTGTCGAAGGCGATTCGGCCGGCGGTTCGGCGCGGCAGGCGCGCGACAAGGACTTCCAGGCAATTCTTCCGCTGCGCGGCAAGATCCTCAACACATGGGAAGTCGAATCCGGTTCGGTGCTTGCGTCGCAGGAAGTGCACGACCTGGCGATCGCGATCGGCTGCGATCCGGGCAAGGACGACATCTCGGGCCTGCGCTACGGCAAGGTCATCATTCTCGCCGACGCCGATTCGGACGGGCTGCACATCGCGACTCTTCTGTCGGCACTGTTCCTCAAACACTTCCCGAAGCTCGTACGCGATGGACACGCGTTCGTCGCGATGCCTCCGCTGTTCCGCGTCGATGTCGGCAAGCAGGTGTTCTACTGTCTCGACGAAGCCGAACGCAACGCGACGCTCGAGAAGATCGAACGCGAGAAGATCAAGGGCACGGTCACCGTCACGCGCTTCAAGGGCCTCGGCGAAATGAATCCGCCGCAGCTGCGCGAATCCGCCATCCATCCGGATACGCGCCGGCTGGTCCAGCTGACGGTCGAGCCCGACGATGGCACGCACAAGCTGATGGACATGCTGCTGGCGAAAAAGCGCGCATCGGATCGCAAGGAATGGCTCGAGACGAAAGGCGATCTGGCGTCGCTTGAGGTCTGAGACGCACTGGCGTTGTTGCGCTTCTGCGAACTGGCGACGCCAGATGATCCTGTCGTGATCGTTCGCTCCCACGAAAAGCGCCCCCTTCCCCCCTCCGGGCACCTGCCCCCGCTGCGCAGGGGAAGGAACGGCGATTGCGCTCACCGATACGCTGATGGTGAGCGCTGCATGGATCTGTGAAGGCACGAGAATCTGCTGTTCCTTCCCCTGCGCAGC
>NZ_JBDSWZ010000291.1:0-3690 GCF_039926425.1 Dokdonella sp. | reverse complement strand
ACATCGAAATGCGCGCCGATCGGCATGTCGCTGATGTCCTGCGAGAACAGCGCCCAGCGCGACGTATCGAAATACACCCCGTAAGGGGCCGAGTACAGCACGCCACCGTCGAGGCCGACATTGAAGTTTGACGTCGCGATCAGTTTCGCGGTCGGCGATGCGCCGGCAGGGTTGGCGAAGTCCGTGATCTGGCCGTCGGTATTTGCGCTGGTCGCGGTGTGTTCGAACGTGAAGTCGCCGTATTCGTACGCGCCGATGTCGACGGCCGACGACGCTCCCTTCGCGCGGCGTAATCCATCGGCGTCGAGTACAGGAAGCATGTTGAAGATGATGCCGAAGCCGACTGTCGTCGCGTCGGCCGAATCGATGGCCGGCGAATCCGCACTCAGGCGCGGATACGCAGCCGAGACCACTCGGGCATCCGCGGTGATCGAGTGCGCTCCGAGGGCGGTCGGATAGTAGGTCGCGTTGATGAGGTTGTAGTCGTTGGTCATTGCCGGCGCGTGCGCCGGATCGATGTAAAGCCCGGCAACGGCCTGCACCAGGTTGCTCGACATCAGCCCGGTGATCCGCGATGGCGCCGGGGCGCCGCTGTAGGGACCTGCGGAAAGGCCGGTGTCCACACGCGTCACGGTGTTCTGCACGGTCTGTGCACTGATCGTGCCCGCATTGACCAGGTATCGAATGCCGTTCGAATCGAGCGCCCCCGTCCCGACGACGACGTTGCTGTAGGCGCGCGCGTTGAAGGAAATGCCGTTGCTGTCGCCGAGCCCCTCCGAGCCGACGATCGAACCGAACCCGAACGAACCGCGCACCTCGTTGCCAAAAATGCGCGCTGTGCCCCCACTGCCGGTGCCGGCGTAGTCGGCGAGGATGCCAGCGCCCGGCGTCAGGGTGCCATTCACGCACTCCACGTGGTTGAAGTACGCGTCGCCATTGAGGGTGCCGCCATGGGCTGCCAGCGTGATCATTCCCTTGAAGTCGCCGGGTGGAAATCCGACGATACGGTTGTTGTAGACGGTCGCGTTGACCGTGCCGTGTTCGGCCGTGACCAGGATGTAGTTCGACGTGGTCAACACGTTGCGTGTGAGCGTGAGGTTGCGCAGGTCGACATGGGCCGTGCCGACGCCGCGGTAGTTGAAAAACACGTATCCGTCATTGAACGACAGTCCGTTCACCGCCACGGTGCGATCGCCGGAGACTGCGCTGCTGGTGATGCTGAGCGAGTGCCCGGGTCCAAACGCCGGGTGAAAGCCCGCCGCTGGAGTGAGGGTTCGGTCCGCGTCGAACAGACTGACGTCCTCGTTGATGGTCGCCGACGCAATTTCGATTCGGTCCCCGTTCGTGGTGCCATTGACGCAGGCCTGCAGCGTGACGTCGCATGGAGCGGCGCCTGGCCATGTGTAGGTGGTTGCATGTGCAACACCGGCCAGGGCGAACGCCAGGACGGCAAGAGAGGGTCGAACGATGGAGCGCGGCATGGGCGTGACTTCCTGTGGACTCTCGTGCCCCAGCGCAGAAGGGCAGGTGCGGAGGACAGTCAGAAGTTCCTTCTCTTCCATGATGACGTCCGTTGGTCGCCCTCAACGGGACTTCCGTTGCTCGTCCCGGAGGCGGAAGGACCAAACGTCAGTCCCGCAGCGCCTTTGCGGCCGCCCCCAGATCCGGTGGCGCAAAGGTCAGCGCCGCGAGATCCGAGCGCGCCTTGCCGACGGCCTCGCTCGCAGCCGGGGTGCCGTGAACGCAACGCGCACGTTCGACATCGACCCACACGCGGTCGACGCGCCCGCCGGGTCCCGCGGCGGCGAGCTCCGTGTCGGCGGTGTCCATCTGCGCCAACGCCCACGCGCAATCACCGCGTGCGGCCGCGACGCGTGCGGCAACCAAGCGCACCTTGCCGAGGCGCGGATGTCCCGCAGGAAACACTTTCTCTCCCGTTTTCAGCGCCGCACTCGCCTGCGCTTGCGCCTCGTCGAGTCGTCCGAGCTGCCGCAGCACGCTGGCGACGGCCGACTGTGCCATCAGCGTGTCCTGATGCTCGGCGCCCAGCTTGGCTACCAGCAGCGCATGGGCGGATTTGAGTTCCTTCAATGCGTCGGCGCCGCGGCCATGTTCGGCGAGGATGCTGCCGAGGCCGAGCCGCGCAATGCCGACGAGGTAATGGTCGGCGCCGACGGCGGCAATCGTTGTATCGACCGCCGCACGCGCGCTTTTTTCCGCATCGTCATAGCGACCGGCCGCGCGCTGCATCGCGGCGAGATTGTTGAGCATCGTCGCGACGGTGGTGTGATGCTCACCGTACGCGGAGCGGGCAGTCTCCAGCGCTTCGCTCAACCGCGCGATCGCGGTGTCGAGATCGCCTTGCTCGTAGGCGAGCACCGCAAGGGAGTTGAGACCGGTCGCGACCGCCGGATGCTGCCGACCGAGCAGCTTGCGTTGCATCGTCACTGCATCGGTGATCAGCGTCGCCGCGCGATCGCGTTGTCCGAGCCGTCGCAGCGCGCTGCCGAGATTGGACATGCTGTCGGCAATGTCGGGGTGTTCGTCGCCGAGCAGTTCACGCCGTGTCGCGAGCGCCTGTTCGAGCAGCGAGACCGCTGCCTTCGCGTCTCCCTTCTGCAGCAGCACCACGCCGAGATCGTGTTCGATCGTTGCCGTTTGCGTGTGCGTTTCGCCGTGGTGGGCGCGGGCGAGATCGAGTGCTTCCTGCAACGTGGTCGCAGCGCCGGGCACGTCGCCATCACGGAAGCGAATGCCGCCGAGCGACCACAACACGCGCTCGCGCGCTTGTGCATTGCTGTGGCCGACATCGGCGAGCGCCTGCTCGGCGAGCGCGCCGGCTTCCTTCAGCTCGCCGTGTTCGGACAGCACATCGGCCAGCCGCAACTGCACGTCCACTCGCTGCTTCTCCGGAGCAATCGCGAGCGCGTCGCGCAAATCCTTCACGCTGCCGGCGTAGTCGCCCGCAGCCGCGTGCGCCCGCCCGCGTTCGACCAGCGCGCGAGATCGTCGCGGTGCATCGCTGCTGCCCGCGACCGCGCGTTCGGCGAAGCTGGATGCGCGCGGATAGTCACCGAGCTGACGGTATGCGGCCGCAAGTTCGGTCGACAGTTCTGCTTCCAGTTGTGGCTGGCTTGCGAGGGTTTCGCGCAAGCGTGCCGCACCGCGATCGACCAGTTCGCGCGCCGACACCGTACGGCCCTTGCTCTCGTCCGGTGTCACGCCGTTGAACATCGCCAGCACGAAATCGCGCACGCCATCCGCACGCAGCGCTTCGGCACGTGCTGCGCGGGCTTGCCATGCAGTCGCCGCGCTGCCACCGAGGATCGCGAGGACGAACGCTGTCGCAATGGCAATCGCCACGCGGTGGCGGCCGACGAATTTCGCGGCGCGATAGCTGCGTGAGTCCGCGCGCGCACGAATCGGCTCGCCTGCGGTGTGACGGCGCAGCTCCTCGTCGAGTTCCGCTGCGCTCGCATACCGTTCGGCCGGATCGTGGCGCAGGGCCTTGCCGAGAATCAGATCGAGTTCGCCATTGACGCGCCGTCGCAGCGCGCGCGGTTCCTGCGACCGCGCCGCCGCAATCGCTGCCGCCGCCGGCCCGGTCACCGTCGACGATGGTGCGCGCAGGCTGCCGTCGTCGCGCCACTGCGGGCGACTGCCGGTGCACAGTTCGTGCAGCAGCACGCC
>NZ_JBDSWZ010000290.1:0-2670 GCF_039926425.1 Dokdonella sp. | reverse complement strand
TCGGCCTGAGGTCGTCGCTGAATTCGTTGATGTCGTAGCGGTACATGCCGATCACGCCAACATCCGTGCCGTCAGCGAATGTGATGTGCGTCGGCCAGTCGTTGGCGTCGAACGCCTGCGCAAGGGTGGACGACAGCAAGACTGCGAGTGCGGCAGGAAGGATCGAAAGGCGATTCATGGCGGTCGGGATTCCAATGGGAGTGGTGGATGCTCCATCGCCGGACGCGCCGGCGGGAACTGATCGCTGCTTGTATCGACATGCCGGTCCGTTAGGTGGACGTGACGCCGATATGTCCGCGTGACTATATCGCTTCGCGCGACCGAATGCGGCGACGACACCCAAGGTCGTCATCGGGTGCGCGATTCATCAGAAGCGCCGGCCGCGAAAAAGCGCGTCCGGCAAACACCACGGCGGACATTATCCGGTCAACGCCCTTTCGCCCGCAGGTGTTTGCGCAACGCAGCCAGATCGGTGGCAACCGCGTCGCTGGCCGCTGCGCACATCCGCGCATAGCGCGCCAGCACATCTGCGCCCGCGCGCGTGAGTTGTGCGCCACCGCCGCCTGCGCCACCTTTGGTCGCTTCGACCAGCGGTTCACGGAAGCTGGTGTTGAGTTCCTCGACCAGTTGCCAGGCGCGCTTGTAACTCATGCGCATGGCACGACCGGCCGCGGAGATCGAACCGGTGTCGCGAATGCCGGCGAGAAGGTCCGCCTTGCCCGGACCGATTGCAATGCCCGGCGCCAGCATGACGCGGAGGTGGATCGCGGCCTTCGCCTGTTTCGGGGTCATCGCCACACCTGCGCGGAGTTGCGCCGATGATAACGCGCTCGCGTTTGCGGATCAGCGCAACGAAGCGCGCAGCACGTCGATCGCAACCACCTGCCGAACCCAGCGTGCCGGTCGCTTGTCGTCCTTTGCGACGATGCGGAACGGACCTTCATTCGCGTCGAGTGGCTGCCCGTTGCGACGGTCGGCAAGGATCACGTCACCGCCGCGCATCGCAGGATCAAGCTCCGCCAGCGAATAAACGACGCGGTAGCCGTCGGCCGCCGAGACGACGACATACAGCGCGAGATTTTTCCCGCGCAGCGCATCGCCCAACGGAACACCGGCGTCGGACAGCAGGTCGGACAGCGCAACGCCTTCCCAGTGCGCAGTGGTTCCATGCTCGGTCGCATCGAACGCGCGGCGCGGCAACTTGCGCAGCGCGATGTCGTCGAGACGGCGTGGCGTCGCGATTTCCCCGCCGATCGCAACCGAGCCTGCAGGGACCGGCGGCGTATCGGCCCACACCGGTGCCGAGGCGCAGGCGGCGAGGATCAGCACGGATACGGCGCATCGGACCCATGGGTTTGCGTGGTTCATCGAGGTGTTCTCCCGGCGGTCATGGTGCCGAACACTCGCGCGCCGACATCGGAAGCGATATGTTTGGATATTCATATCGCCCGGAGTATGCACCGATGAACCGTCGACCCGCCATTTTCTCCCGGTTTGCCAACCGCACGACCGCCCGACTCCTGCTTGCACTGGCGCTGTTTGCACCGGTTGTCGCACAGGCCGAAGACCTGTTGATCTTCGCCGCGGCCAGCCTCAAGCCGTCGCTCGACACGATCATCGCCACGCCGGAGGTGACGGCGCTCGGATCGGTCAAGGCGAGTTACGCGGCGAGTTCACAGCTCGCCAAGCAGATTGAAGCCGGCGCGCCAGCTGCCTTGTTCATTTCGGCCGATCAGGACTGGATGAACTACGTTGACGAAAAGAAGCTCGTCGTCGCTGGTACGCGCATGGACATTCTCGGCAACGCACTCGTGCTGATCGCGCCGAAAGACAGCACGCTGAAACTTGATATCAAACCCGGCTTCGACCTCGTCGGTGCGCTCGGGAAAGACGGCAAGCTCGCGCTCGGTGAACCCAACAGCGTTCCGGCCGGCAAGTACGCAAAAGCAGCGCTGACGCAACTGGGCATTTGGGACGCGGTGAGTGCGCACGTCGCGTCTGCCGAAAACGTCCGCGCGGCGCTCAATTTCGTCGCGCGCGGCGAGGCGCCGCTCGGCGTCGTCTATCGCTCGGATGCCATCTCCGAGCCGGCGGTGCGCGTGGTCGGCACGTTCCCCGACGGCACGCACGCACGCATCGTCTATCCGGCCGCATTGATCGCAGGGCACGACTCTCCTGCGGCACGCAAACTGCTCGACCTGTTGCACGCCGCACCGGAACAGACGATCTTCCGCACCTATGGATTCGACGCACCGGCAAAATAATTCACGTCCGTCTTCGCGTTCCGGCTCCGGCGGTCGGCAGGCAGTTGTCGGAACGATTCCGAACGCATGACGGCGCTCGCGCCCGACGAATGGCAGGCGCTCCTGCTGAGCCTGCGCGTCGGGGTGATCAGCGTGGTGCTGTCGCTGCCCGTCGCTCTCGCGCTCGGCTGGGTTCTGTCGCGCAAACGGTTTGCCGGGCGACTTCTGGTCGAGGCCGTTCTGTTCCTGCCGCTGATCCTGCCGCCGGTAGTCACCGGCTACGCGCTGCTCGCGCTGCTGGGCCGTCACGGGCCGATCGGTGCGCTGCTGGAACAGATCGGCATCGTCGTCGCCTTCCGTTGGACTGGCGCCGTGATTGCCGCCGCGGTGATGGGATTTCCATTGCTGGTCCTGTCGATTCGCGTGG
>NZ_JBDSWZ010000289.1:0-7162 GCF_039926425.1 Dokdonella sp. | reverse complement strand
GTGATGAAGTTTCCGGTGTCGTCGATGACGCTGGGCGTCGGGGCGCTTGAGGCGTTGCTCCTGGCGACCGGCCTGTGGGTTTTTCTGGCCCAACGATGAACGTGGGCGCGGTCGACCTCCATCGATCGTTCCATGGCGCCCTTCCAGCCCGAAAAAAATTGCCCGATGCCGGCATGGATGGAAGGTCTCGCAAACCCCATCGGCCTGGACATCGGGCACCACCACAATGCCTTGTCGAGCCGCCGAGCGCATCGGCAAACGTCATCTGACAGGCGGGGAAAACCCCTCATCGCGGCAACGGTGCGTCGCATCGTCCGGGTTTCAACCGCGCGTGTCGGCTTTTTTCGGGCAAGGCGGGGTCCATCTCAGGTTGTGAGACCAGCGCGGTCAACGATGCGCACGTCGACCGCCCAAACCCTTTCCGGTGGTCGACGAAAGCCACTCGTCCCGCAGCCGCTCGTCGTGAGACGCCGGAGACTGCGGGATTTTTTCATGGTTCAAGCCAACGGCTTCCATGCGACGATCTGGTTTGCGTGCAACGGTTCCTCACCATCGCAGGTAAAGGTTTTGGTCGGCAGGTCGAACACGGCCTGCCTGAGTTCATCGTCGTTTTCCAGTTGGATCCAGACGCGCTCGCCCTCATCGGGAAATTCGCCCATCGCATTCTCCGATCACATTGACGCGACCATTGTGCGCTCCGCATTGCGTCGGCAGTGCTGGATGTCATGCGACGGGGTCATTGAAACGAAACGGGTGACGCCATTGGGGCATCGATCGTCCAAAGGCGCACTTGCTCTTTAGCTGGCGTTCCGTTTCGCAACGCTACGGTTCAGGTCTTGCCAGGGGATGGGGATGTCGTGATGCGAAGTGCAACGATTGGAATGTCATTGCTGCTGGGCGCTGCGTTCGCGCAGTCGGCGTTCGGCGCAAATGTGGTCACCGTGCAGCAGGGCGGCGTCGGACGTTGGGCCGGCATTGCGGCGAAGGAATGTGGAATTTACGGCAAACGCTACAAGGCCGTCGACGCGGTGTGCTACTACCCGGTCGACATCCAGACTACGCCCGGTACGCACGAAATCGCGTTGTGGGACCAGGATGGAAAACAGCATCTTGGGACACTCAAGGTGCAGAAAGCCGACTTTCCAAACGTCGACATGCCGCTGCCTGAAAAGCTCGACCGCTTCCTTCACGTATCGCAGGAAGATTCGGAGCGCGCGTCGAAGGAGCGTGGCTCGATCGCCAAGGTTCTCGGTGGAGGCTCGGACGATCCACGCTTCTCGTTGCCGCTCGGCGCACCGGCAGCGAAATTGCCCAAGAGCGAAGACGACTTCGGCAGCGAGCGTCGATTCGACCAGGACCATCTCAGCCTGCACAGCGGTCGCGATTATCCGGTCGGACTCGGCAACCCGGTCAAGGCAATTGCAGCAGGCACCGTGGTGCTTGCAGCCGATCACTTCTTCGCGGGCAACTCCGTCTTCATCGATCATGGTGATGGCCTGGTGAGCATGTATTTTCATTTGCAGTCGATCGCGGTGAAGGACGGCGACACGGTCAAGCGCGGCCAGCGGATCGGCAAGATCGGCGGAACCGGTCGCGCCACCGGACCGCATCTGCATCTTGGACTGCGCTGGTTGGGCAAGCGCATCGATCCGGCTCTGTTGCTGGCGAAGCCGACCGCGTTGCCCTCGGTCAGCGACAGCAAGGACGAAGCGCAGCACAAGATCGAGAAGGCCGAGCACCGCGAGCCGGCGGAGAAGGATGCTCCGGTGGTCGACGACGAGAGCTGATCGGCACGATCACGAAGCGGAGCAGCGCGCGCACGCTGCCCCGCTTCGTGCGTAACGGCTTTGTCGTCGCGTTGCGCCACGTTCTGCGAGAACGCTTTCTTCGATGTCGGCAAGCGCGTCTCTTTGCCGTATGGAGTGAATGTGGGTGACTGATCCGGTCCGCGCCGACCAGGCGTGCCGGAGGAATCGTTGCCGCATTCGTCTCGACGGAAAAGGACAAGCATCGTGAACCATCAACGCTTCGTGTGTCAGCCGGTGTGTTCAAGCGTCGCCCCGGCTCCCACGCCACGGCCTTGGGCGAGGCGTATGACGAAGCCGGTGGGTTTCATTCTGCTGATGCTGTTCCTCGCCGCACCCGCAGCAGCCGACACGTTTACGGTGACGACGACGACCGATGCGGGAACGGGCAGTCTCCGCCAGGCGATGCTCGACGCGAACGCAAAACAGGTGACGAACGGCAGCGTATGTGCCGGCCATACGATTGCGTTCGACATTGCTGGCGTCGGGCCGCACACCATCCAGCCGCTCTCGCCGTTGCCGATGATCCACATTCCCATGGCAATTGACGGCTACTCGCAGCCTGGGGCGATCCAGAACAATCAGCCGATCGGCAGCAATGCGGTGATCGCGATCGAGATCGACGGCAGCCTGGCCGGCAACACCGATGCGTTCGTCGTTGCTGCAGCGTTCACCAACTCGGGCCTGTGCCCGGGCAATACCAGCAGCTTCAGCGGTCTGGTGATCAACCGGTTTGCGGGTGCGGCGATCTCGATGGGCGAGGAGTTGTGCCCGCCCGGCAACTTCTGCCTCTGCGGCGGCGTGAGAATCTGGGGCAACTACATCGGCACCGACGTGACAGGTACGCAGGCACGCGGAAACGGCGCAGTCCTTGCCCGGGCAGCTCTCGTGTTTGGCACCAGCAGCGGCTTCAACACGGTCGGCGAACAGACGCTGACCGACGGAGGGTCGAGCGATCCGCGGCCGGAAGCGCGCAATGTGATCTCCGGCAACGGTGCAGACGGGATCCTCATCTATTCCACCTCGACCGTGGTTGGAAATGGATCGGCGCAAACCCATACGATCCGCAACAACTACATCGGCCTCGATGCATCCGGCACTGCCGCACTCGCCAACGGCGGTCGCGGCATCGAGCTCGGCCCGAACTCGATGGGCATGCAGATCTTCGACAATTTGATCAGTGCGAACGTGGGGGACGGCATCGCCATTCTCGATGCGCCGCTCCCATTCACCAGCGTGATCGGCAACGGCATCGGCATTGGCGCCACCGGCGAACCGCTGGGCAACGGTGGCCATGGCGTCTATGTCGGCAACGCTGCGACCGGAGTGACGGTCGGTTCGCGTTGGCTGTTTGCACCGATCAATGCGGCGATCTCCAACAACGCCGATGCCGGCGTGTTCGTCGACGGCAGCGCAATCGTCGACGCCGGCAACCTGTCCAGTGCGCACAACGGCAGCCTCGCGTTCGATATCGCACCCGCCGGACCGAATGCGAACGACGCGGGTGATGCCGACCCGGGTCCGAACGAAGGACTCAACAGTCCGGTCATCGATTTCGCCACAGCGGATTCGGGCGGCCAGACCGGCAGCGTTGGCGGCTTTCTCGACGCAGTGCCGAACAGCACCTACGAGATCCATTTCTTCTACAGCGATGCCTGCGACGCCGGTGGCTTCGGCGGCGGCCAGGTCCCGTATCCGCTGAGTCCGTCTCCGAGCAACATCACCGTGACCACCGACGCCAGCGGCCATGCCGCATTCGCGCGACCGGCGCAGTTTCTCCCGGCCGGCAAGGTGTTGACGGCGGTGACGCGCGCGATGTCGACCATCGCGTCGCCTACGGCTTTCATGTCGTCCGAATACTCCAACTGCGCGGTGATCGTCGGTGCAGACCGGATCTTTGCCGACGGATTCGAATGACGGCATTTCGCTGTCGTGTCGCTGAATGCGCGTTCGCGAGATTGCATCCGGCAAGGACGAGAGACCGTAAAGTCGGGCGTCGCGTCGAATGAGTCGACGTCCCGCGCAGAGGCAACGCCATGAGCAAGGTTTCAAGGTTCGCACGCACCGTCTTGCTGGGTGCCGTCGCCGCTGTTGCGGTCGGCTGCGTCCACCAGCCCGAGCGACCGCTCGCGGCCGACCATCCGCACGTCGATCTCTCGCGCTACATGGGCGCGTGGTACGTGATCGCAAACGTGCCGTACTTCGCCGAGCGCGGAAACGTTGCGAGTCGCGACGTCTATGCCCTCGACAAGGACAGCAGGATCCAGACGACCTACGTTTACCGCAAGACGCTCGACGGTGAAGAGAAAACCACGACGTCCGTGGGCACCGTCGTGCCTGGAACCGACAATTCGCGTTGGGTGGTCCGATTCTTCGGTTTGTTCCACACCGACTACTGGATCCTCGATCTCGCGCCCGATTATTCGTGGGCGCTCATCGGACAGCCGGATCACAAGCTCGGCTGGGTTCTCGCCCGAAGCCCGGAGATGAACGAACCGACGTACCAGTCGCTACTCGAAAAATTCCGCGGCTTCGGCTACGACACGACCATGTTCGAGCGTGTTCCGCAGTTGCCCGCGCGATAGCGTTGCCGCGGGTCGGTGGCCGCTGCGCGCTCATGCACGAGCGCCGGCCGCACGACACGCGTCCAGCCCGAGGACGCTTGTTCGCCGGTCCACATCGCAAAAGGCAACCAAGAGGTTGCGCATTGGCGTTCATTGCGCTATAAAAAGCGCAACCAAGAGGTTGCGCATGAACACCGATCGCATCGAGAAGACCGTCATGCTCCACGCCTCGCGCGAGCGGGTATGGCGCGCCATCAGCAGCGCGGACGAATTCGGCCTGTGGTTCGGAGTGGCTTTCAAGGGCTCCTTTGCCGAGAACACCCGGATGACTGGAACAATCGTTCCGACCACCGTCGACGCCGACGTCGCGAGAATGCAGGAGCCACATGCCGGGATGCCGTTCGAGTTCGTGGTCGACCGGATCGAGCCGATGGACCGCATCTCGTTTCGCTGGCATCCATTCGCAATGGAGCCGGGTGTCGACTACTCGCACGAACCGATGACGCATATCGTGTTCGAACTCGAGGATTCCAATGGAGGAACGCGTCTGACGATCACCGAGTCGGGCTTCGACCGCATTCCGATCGAACGTCGGGCCAAGGCCTTTGCCGCCAACGAGGGTGGCTGGGAACACCAGTCGCAGCTGGTAGGGAAGTATCTCGCGCTGCACGCAGGTGCCTAGCGGAGCGGTCGCCTTTCCACCCGCACTCGACGCCGCAAAACGCAAATGCCCTCTCCCCGGACCGCAAACGCACCCTTCGCCGATTCGGCGCCGCTATTCGCCGCACTCGGCGACGCGTCCCGTCTGCGCATCGTCGCGCGGTTGTGCGAGGGTGGACCGCAGTCCATCGTGCGCCTGACCGAAGGCACCGGCATGTCGCGACAGGCGATCACCAAGCACCTGCGCGCACTCGAAGGCGCTGGCCTCCTACGCAGCGGCCGCGAGGGACGCGAACGCATCTGGCAATTGCAGGCAAGGCGCCTGACCGAGGTGCGTCGTCACCTGGAGCAGATCTCCACGCAGTGGGATGATGCGATCGAGCGCCTGCGACGATTGGTCGAGCAGCCAATCTAGCGTGAGCGCCATCGGACGAGATCGGCGGTCGGTGCGCGTGCGACCCAGCCGGAATTGCTTCGCACCGCGCGTGTGCATCACGGCAGGAGTGTGCGGCAGCGTCTGCAGCGCTCCTGTCTTCTGACAATCGGCACACAGACACTCGACGCCGAAGATCGGCATGACAAGCCGTCGTGGCATTCAACCGCGGACCGTTGGACTTGCGCGCGCGCGCTAATTTCGGCGCGGCGGTTTGCGCGGCGCGGCGCGCTCGCTCGTGCCGGAGAAACCACGCTCGCGCGCCCACAGGATGGCTTCGCCACGCGTGTGGATGTCGAGTTTCGAATAAAGCGATGCGGCGTGGTTGCGCACCGTGCTCGGCGATACGCGCAGGCGGGCGGCGATCACCTTGTCGGACAGGCCTTCGCCGATCAGGGCGAGTACGTCGCGTTCGCGATTGGTGAGGTCCGCCAGTTCCGCTGCCTGTTTGGGAGAACTTCCACGGCGGAGGTTCGCGAGTTTTTCGATCAGCGGGCCGCTGAACCATGAAGCGTCCTTCATGACCGACTCGACCGCGGTGACGAGTTCCATCTCGGTGCGTCGACGATGGGTGATCTCGAGCATGGCCAGCAGCACGAAATCGCTGCCATCGATGTGCACCGTTTCGGCAGACACCAGACAGTCGATCATCGCGCCGTCCTTGCGCTTGACCTGGCATTCGACATTGCGCAGCGAACCCGCCTTCCGCAACTGGTTGACGATTTGCGTTCGCGCGCTGCCCGCATCGAGAAAGCCCATGTCCTCGACGGAACGACCGAGCAGTTCCTCTGATTCGTAACCGGTGGTCGCGGCAATGGCTTCGTTCAATTCGGTGATTTCCATGTCGTCGCGGCTGCACAACAACGTAGGCACCGGGCTCATGCGGAACGCCTTGACGAATCGTTCCTCGCTGTGCCGAAGGTCGGCTTCGGCGAGCCTGCGAGGTTCGAGGTCCATGAAGGTGAACAGCATGCACGGCTCGTCCGCGAGCTCAATGGGTTGTCCGGCGACGATGATGAGCTTCGAGCCGCCGCCGGCGACGCGCAGCTCCGCCTCGGTCTGCGGAATCGTGTCGCCGGCGACCAGATGCTCGATCGCCGATTCGCGATCCGGCGACTGGTCCAGCACGTCGATTTCGTACACGGACCGCGCGATGACCTGGTCGGCAACGTAGCCGGTCATGTCCAGAAATCCGCGATTGACCTTGATGAAGCGCAGGTCGCTCAGGCGACAGATCAGCGCGGGGGCGGGGTTCGCATTGAAGGCTTTTTCGAAACGCTGTTCGGCACTCGCCCATTCGGTCACGTCGACGACAAACAGGATGAAGCAATCCGGCTTGCCTTGCTCATCGGTGATGACGAGGCTTCGCAGGTGGTGCACCCATTTCTCATCCGGTGCTGCAGCGGCGGTCACCTCCACCACGACATCATTGAACGATTCCCCGGCAAGAACGCGGTCGATCGGGTAGGACGCTGCCGGCACCGCATGGTGGTTGCGATAGCGCAGCGCGAAACGCTTGCGGTAGTCGGCGGCATTGCGCCCGAGCGCGGCAACGTCGGCAACCCCATGCATTGCACACGCGGCCGCATTCGCCCAGTGGATCGACTTGTCGCGCTCGATCAGGATCACACCTTCGGTCAACCCGGCAACGATCTGGCGCAGTTGATCGCGGTCGGCGGGAACTGGGAGGACGCGCTTGC
>NZ_JBDSWZ010000288.1:0-3215 GCF_039926425.1 Dokdonella sp. | reverse complement strand
TTTTCGCAGGTGCGCTTGAAACGGCGCAGGGCAAACTCGAACGGTTCGTTTTCGCGAACTTTGACGCTGGGCATAAACTCTCCAATGCAAAATCACCCGGGGCTGTCGGGCGAGCCGTGTATTCTATCCCGATGAATCAGCCCTTTGCAAAGGTCGGGGTGTCCGGCGCCGTGCTCGGCGTCGAGACGTCGTGCGACGAAACCGGAGTCGCGCTCTACCACACCGACCGCGGCCTGCTCGCCCACACCCTCTACAGCCAGATCCGGATGCACGCCGATTACGGCGGCGTCGTGCCGGAACTGGCCTCGCGCGACCACGTGCGCAAGCTGGTGCCGCTAGTGCGCGAAACCTTGTCGCAAGCGGGACTTGGGCTGCGCGATCTCGGCGGAGTGGCCTACACCGCTGGTCCCGGTCTGGTCGGCGCGTTGCTGGTCGGCGCCGCCGCGGCACGCAGCCTTGCCTGGGCGCTGGACGTGCCGGCGATTGGCGTCCACCACATGGAAGGACACTTGCTTGCGCCGCTGCTCGAAGCCGATGCGCCCGAACCGCCGTTCGTTGCGCTGCTGGTGTCCGGCGGGCATTCGATGCTGATCGAAGTCGCCGCGATCGGTTGCTACACGCTGCTTGGCGACACGCTCGACGATGCGGCCGGCGAAGCGTTCGACAAGACCGCGAAGTTGATGAATCTGCCGTATCCGGGCGGGCCGGCGCTTGCCGCGCTGGCGGGTCAGGGGCGCGCGGGTGCGTTCCGTTTTTCACGTCCGATGACCGATCGTCCCGGACTGGATTTCAGTTTTTCAGGCCTGAAGACGCAGGTGTTGCTCGCATGGAAGGCGAGCGACCAGTCCGATCAGACCCGTGCCGATGTCGCCCGCGCATTCGAGGAGGCGATTGTCGACACGCTGGTGATCAAGTGCCGTCGTTCTCTGGTCGCCACCGGCGCGCGGACATTGGTGGTCGCTGGCGGCGTCGGTGCGAATCGAAGGCTGCGTTCCCAATTGGCCGAGGCTGGCGTGCAGGACGGGTTTCGCGTGTCGTTCCCGCGCCTCGAGTTCTGCACTGACAATGGCGCGATGATTGCGTTCGCCGGAGCGCTCCGGCTTGCCGCCGGGCAGCACGAAAGCCCGGCGATCAAGGTGCAGCCGCGCTGGGATCTTGCGTCACTCGCGGCACTGGAGTCCTGATGCGTTTCCATCGTCGCGCGAATCGCCGATGATCGCTCCGAATCCCGAATCCCGAATCCGCCAAACCTCATGGATCTCGTTTTCATCGAAGACCTGCGCATCGAAACCATCATCGGCATCTACGACTGGGAGCGCACGACGCGCCAGATCGTGGCTCTCGATATCGAAATGGCCTTCGACAATACCCGACCGGCCGTCACGGACCGGATCGAGGACACGCTGAACTACAAGGCGGTGTCCAAGCGGCTGATCGCATTCGTCGAGTCCTCGCAGTTCCAGCTGGTCGAGACGATGGCCGAGCAGTGCGCGGCGATCATCCGCACCGAGTTCGGCGTGCACTGGTTGCGCCTGAAACTGTCCAAGCCCGGAGCGGTGACGGGCGCAAAGGCCGTCGGCGTGATCATCGAACGCGGCGATGCCGGCTGACATGCATCGCGCGTGGCTCAGTCTCGGCTCCAATCTCGAGCCGGAACGTCATCTTCGTGCAGCGCTGCGCGAGTTGCGCGCGCGCTTCGGCGAAATCGTGGAGTCGCCCACCTACCGGTTTCCCGCGGTCGGCTTCGATGGGCCGGAGTTTCTCAACCTCGCGGTCGGCATCGACACCGATCTGCAACCGGAGGCGCTCGACGCATGGTTGCATGCGCTTGAAGATCGTCATGGCCGGGTCCGCAATGGTCCGCGATTTTCCAGTCGAACGCTCGATGTCGACATCGTGCTGTTCGACGACCGGGTGATCGCCGGACCGGGTCATCTGGAGATTCCGCGCCGCGAGCTTGTCGAGGCGTTCGTACTGAGGCCGCTGGTCGATATCGCTGCGGACGTGTACGAACCGGTCTCCGCGCGCACGCTCGCACAGGTGTGGTCGGAGTCTGCCGCTCGCGACGTTCCCTTTGCACGGGTCGAGCTCGGCGGTTGATCCGGTGCGCGCGATGGCGCGCGACGTCGGCCAATGGTACAAAACGCCCAGCGGGAATCGGCCTGCAGCGGAGAATCACCATGGGTCGTTTCGCGCGCAGTTGGGAGCTGGTCAAGGCAAGCGTCGCCGTCTTGCGCGCCGATCATCGTCTGCTGGTCTTCCCGCTGATGGCCGGCGTGTGCACGATGATCGTGTCGGCGAGTTTCCTCGGGCCACTCGCGCTCGGTGGCGTGCTCGACCAGTTCGAGAACGCGCAGCGGCCGTGGTGGATGGCGCCGATCATGTTCCTCTTCTATCTCGTGCAGTACTTC
The DNA here is from genome assembly GCF_039926425.1 of Dokdonella sp. Classification (GTDB taxonomy): domain Bacteria; phylum Pseudomonadota; class Gammaproteobacteria; order Xanthomonadales; family Rhodanobacteraceae; genus Dokdonella_A. The sequence goes on along the minus strand of NZ_JBDSWZ010000288.1, from coordinate 804 downwards.
GTCATCTTCTTCTTCAATTCCGCGCTGGTCGGTGCGGCACGCATCCGGCTCGACGGCGGAAGTCCTTCCGTGCGTGATGGCTTTCGCATCGCCGCGTCGCGCTGGACGCAGATTCTCGGCTACGCGCTGATCGCGGCGACCGTCGGCATGATCCTCCGCGCGATCGAGGAGCGCGCCGGCTTCATCGGCCGCTGGATCGCAGCGCTGCTCGGTGTCACCTGGACAATGGCTACCTTTCTGGTGGTGCCGGTCCTGGTCAGCGGCAACGTGGGTCCGGTCGATGCGGTGAAACAGAGCGCGGAACTGCTCAAGCGGACGTGGGGCGAAAATCTCACCGGCAACGTCGGCATCGGCCTCGTGTCGGGTCTGGCGATCGTTGCTTGGGTGATGATGTCGGCCGGTCTGGTGGCGCTGGCGACCAGCACGCAGTCGGTTGCGGCCGTCATCGCTGCAGTGGCGGTCGGCATCATCGGAATCGTCACGCTGAGTCTCGTGCAGAGCGCACTGCAGGGCGTGTACGCCGCCGCACTCCATCGCTACGCGCAGACAGGCGACGCCGGTATCGGCTTCGAACGCGCGCTGCTGGCGGATGCCTTCAAGCTGAAGGCGTGAGCCGCGCGCAGATGGCGCGATGTCGCGGATGGATCGAATGCGTCCAGCGATCATCGTTCGTTCGCCAGCCCGGCTGTGGTACAAAACATCAGGCACTGGTGTTGCCGTGAAGCCAGCTCGGGTGAGGCATGCTGCAATTTCTGCAAAAGCTGCTGGGCAATACGCCGAGTGGCTCGCCGGGCGACGGCACGC
>NZ_JBDSWZ010000287.1:0-4525 GCF_039926425.1 Dokdonella sp. | reverse complement strand
CGGAAACCAGTTGAACAGAACGATCGGCAGGTAGTACCAGAACGGCTGCGGATGCGACCACGAACCTGCATAGCGTCCGGCCGTTTGCCGGAAGAACAGGTCATGCACGTAGGCGGCGTATTCCTCCGTCCCGCGCACATGCGCGACCAGCAGCACGCCGCCGCCCCACGCGAGGATCGGTGCGAGAAACGCGAGCACGCCTCCTGCCCAGCGCAGCGCCGATCCCGATGTGCGCGTCACACCGTCCCAGCCGCGCAGCCGCGCAAAGAGATACGGCAGCACCATCAACAGCGCGAGAATCCCCACGCCCTTGGTGATCACGCCGAAACCGGCGGCGAGACAACCAAGCCAATAGGCTCGCCAGTTGGGGCCGCGAAGCAGATGCAGCAGCAGGCCCCAGTTGGCCAGCGTGATCCAGCCCATGATCAGCGGATCGATCTGCGCACGCTTGACCTGGTACATGAACTGGAATGCAAACAGCACGCCGATCGCGGCACACAAGCCGGTGCGCGGATTCCACAGGCGCCGCCCCAAATCGTAGGTGAGGCCAAGGGTCAGCAAGCCTGCGAGCAGTGACGGCAACAGAAACGCGAGGCGCCAATTGCGCACCAGTTCGTAAGAAGCCGCCTGCATCCAGAAGAGCATCGGCGGCTTGTCCGAATAAAGCTCGCGACCGCGGTGTGGAAACAACCAGTCGCCCGATTCGACCATCTGCCTGGCCACCAGCGCGAACCGCGGTTCGTCCGACGGCCACGGATCCCGCAGGCCCATGCCGACGCCAAGGATGACCAGCGCGAACAGCATGAACAGCCAGAACGTGCGCCGGGCCTCGGACGCAGAATCCAGCGGGGGTGTCAGCTCGACCATCGCGATACGCCGTCATTTGCAGCCGCGCATGGTATCAGCACCGTCGCCGACCTTGCGTCGAGACACCATTGCGCGGCCGGAGCGCCAACCTCGATACTCGATCGACACAGACGGTGCACTGGACGATGCAACAACCCACGCCGGACCCCGATTTGGCATCCCGGGAACTGACCTGCGCGTTCGCGCTGCCCGCCTCGTTCTACGTCGGGACGGCTGCCGACGAGCGCGATCGGCGACAGATCTTCGCACGCAGTTGGCAACTGGTCGCGCACGCCACCGACGTGGCGCAACCGGGCGATCACGTCGTCGCGGACCTCGCAGGCGTCCCGTTGCTGATCGTGAGCGGAGACGACGGCACGTTGCGCGCGCTGCACAACGTCTGTCGGCATCGGGCGGGGCCGCTGGCGTTGTGCGCGGGACGGCGCGCGAAACGTTTTCGCTGCCGCTATCACGGCTGGACCTATGCGCTCGATGGGCAATTGTCGAGCGCCCCGGAAATGGATGACGCCGAACATTTCGCTGTCGCCGACATCCGACTGCCCGAGGCGCGTGTCGCGCAATGGCAAGGCCTGGTGTTCGCCGCGCTCGACGATTCCCCGCCATTTGCACACCTGGTTGACGGAATCGACGCGCGCATCGGACCCGGACGTCTGGACGGCTATGTGTTGCAGCAGCGGGTCGCCTACGACATCGACTGCGACTGGAAGGTCTACGTCGACAATTACCTCGAGGGCTACCACGTTCCGCATATCCATCCGGAACTGAACCGGATGCTCGACTACCGCAGCTACCGCACAGAACTTTCGCGCTGGCATTCGTTGCAATGGAGTCCGCTCGAAAGCGCCGAGGAGCTCTACGGCAATGGCGACGCGCTGTATTACTGGCTGTGGCCGAACACCATGCTCAACATCCTGCCCGGCCGCCTGCAAACCAACCGCGTGCTGCCACGTGGACCCGGACGATGCCGGGTCGAGTTCGATTTTCACTACCCCGCCGACATCGACGACGCGGCGCGACGCGCGCACGACGCCGCATTCAGCGATCTGGTGCAAAAGGAAGATGTGGACATCTGCGAACGCGTGCAGCGTGGCCTTGCATCCGGTTCGTACGTCGCCGGACGACTCAACCCGCTGCGTGAAAGCGGCGTTCATCATTTCCACGAATTGCTGCGTTCCGCGTATCGGGTACACCGCTGAGTTGATGCGATATGTGTCGGACTGTCGTCAACCCGCCCCCACCAGAACGTCGTCTGTCGGTGCATCACTTTAACCGGGCTGCAACGCGCAGTTAACCGCAATGACACCAGGCATCCGTAAGCTCTGCGTCGACCCTCGAACCCGACCTTGCGGAGAACATCATGCGCGACCAGCGACACACCGAAGTCCATGTCCTCGGCTACCGCATCGAGCGGGTACGCCAGTTCGATCATCAGGGCGAGATGGTCGTGCAATGGTACGAAGTGCTTGCACCGGAGTCCGCCGCGTTGATCGGCTCGTTCGCACACCGTGCGGAAGCCGAGCGCGAGATTGTCAGCCGGGAACTCAATGCATTGCAGCGTCCGGTGGCGGCCTGACCGGGATGACTTTCCGCCGCGCCATGACAGCCTCGCGTCATCGCGCGACCGCCGCCGGGATACGCGATCAGGACCGGATCGAGAAGTCGTCCGAATCCATCCAGGCCGGAAAGCGTTCGCGCTGCGCGGCCAATGCGGCGCCGTCGAGGCTCACGGTGACGACTTGTTCCTGCGCGCCCAGATCCACGATCGACTCGCCGACGAAATCGATGACCGCGCTGTCGCCGCCGTAGTGAATGTCGTTGCCATCGACGCCGACGCGATTGACGCCGACACAGTAGCTCCAGTTCTCGATCGCACGTGCGCGCAACAGCGTTCGCCAGGGTTGCCGCCGTGCTGAGGGCCAGTTGGCGACGTAAATGAGCACGTCATAGTCGAAGCGCTGCACATCGCGGTGATACCGATTGCGCGACCACACTGGAAACCGCAGGTCGTAGCAGACCATCGGGCAGATCCGCCAACCGTGGAGATCGACGATCACGCGCTCGTTGCCGCCGCCGTAGCGTTCGTGTTCGCGGGCCATGCGGAACAGATGGCGCTTGTCGTATTGCGCGTATGTGCCGTCGGGTCGCATCCACACGAGCCGATTCATGCACACATCGCCGTCGCGGATCACGAGGCTGCCGGTCACGACCGCATCGACTTCTCGCGCCAGATCCCGCAGCCAGCGCAATCCTTCGCCATCCATCGACTCGGCAGCATGCAAGGTGTCGTTGGTGAAACCGGACAGGAACGTCTCGGGCAGAACGATGAGATCGCTGGACCCACGCAGCGGCGCGACCAGCGCACCGTAGTAGGCGCGATTCGCCGCCGCATCCTGCCAGCGCGTCGCGCCCTGCACGAGCGAGACACGCAGGGGCCGGGCCGGCGTTGATGCGGTCATGTCAAAGCGCCCGAAGACGCGTTGCGGCCTGTTCCAGCGTCGCATCGTTCTTGGCAAAGCAAAAACGGATCAGCCGTTGTCCGGACGGCGGCGTTTCGTAAAACGCGGACAGCGGAATCGCTGCGACGCCGCCATGCGTCGCCAGCCATTCGCAGAACGCCAGGTCATCGGCGTCACTCAATGCGGAATAATCCGCGACCTGGAAATACGCGCCGGCGACAGGACGCAGGGTGAACTTCGAACCCGCCAGCAACTCGCGGAACCGGTCGCGCTTGGCCTGGTAGAACGACGGCAGATCCAGATAATGCTGCGGATCCGACTCGAGCACGTCGGCAAATGCGAACTGCGCCGGCGTGAATGTGGAAAACGTCAGGTACTGGTGCACCTTGCGAAATTCCGCGGACAGCGCCCTTGGCGCGATGCAATAGCCGACCTTCCAGCCGGTGCAGTGATAGGTCTTGCCGAACGAACTGACGACGAAACTGCGATCTGCCAGCTCGCGATGACGCAGGACACTCTCGTGCTGCGCGCCGTCGAACACGATGTGTTCGTAGACTTCGTCTGAAAGAACGATGATTTCCGTTCCGCGCACCATTTCCGCCAGCGTATCGAGATCCGCCACGCTCAATACCGACCCGCACGGATTATGCGGGGAGTTGATCATGATCATGCGGGTCTTTGGCGTGATCGCATCCTTGATTTTCTGCCAGTCCGGTGAAAAATCGAGCGGATTCAGCGCCACATGGACTGCATGGCCGCCGTTGAGTTCGATCGCCGGCTCGTAGCAGTCGTAGCACGGGTCGAGAACGATGACCTCGTCACCGGCACGCACGACTGCGCCAATCGCGGCAAACAGCGCCTCGGTTGCACCGGAGGTCACCGTGACCTCGGAATCGACGTTGACCTTGCGACCGTACAAGCGTTCCGTCTTGCGTGCGATGGCCTCGCGCAATGCGGGCACGCCGGTCATCGGGGCGTACTGGTTGCGGCCATCGTTCATCGCGCGCGTGAGCGCATCGCGCAACGCTTGCGGTCCGTCGAAATCCGGAAACCCCTGGCCCAGGTTCACCGCCTTGTGCTCCATTGCGAGCTGGCTCATCACCGTGAAGATCGTGGTACCGACCTTGGGCAGTTTGGTCTCGATCTGCATGGCGCCTGTCGTTTGGACGGCCAAAGCCGGGAGCTGCGATGTTAGCACGCGT
>NZ_JBDSWZ010000286.1:0-8126 GCF_039926425.1 Dokdonella sp. | reverse complement strand
TCGATGCTCATGGCAGGAACCGGTGGAAGGAGTGGGCAAGCAAGCTGGGCATACGCGCACCCATACGCACAAACGCAGAAAACTCCGCCATGACGGTTTCGTCACGGCACCGGCTCGACGTCCTGCAGGAGTTGCGTGCGCGCCTCCGCCCACAGCCGCTGCACGCTGCGCACCGAGGTGTCCATTGCCTCGGCCGCCTCGTCCTCGGTCAGGCCGCCGAAGAAACGCAGCTCGACCACCAGGGCCAACCGGGGTTCGCGCGCAGCGAGACGCTCCAGGCTGTGGCCGAGTTCGATGAAGCGATCCGCATCCTTCAACGCAGCTTCTTCGACCTCGTCGATCGGCACGGCACGCTCGCCTCCCCCGCGCTTGGCCGCCACGCGCTCGCGCGCGTAAGCGCAGGTTACCTGACGCATGATTTTTGCCGCCAGGACAAAAAAATGCTTGCGGTTGTGCAACGTGATGCTGCCAGCACCGGCCATGCGCAGATACCACTCGTGCACCAGGCCGGTGGTGTTCAACGTGTGCTGCTCGCGATGCCTCAGCTGCGCATGCGCCAGCCGGCGCAGCTCCAGATAGGTCTCCGTCGCCAACCGGCGCAGCGCCGCCGTATCACCTTCGCCGACCGAGTTCAGCCAGTGGGTGATGTCGTCCAGCGGCGTCTGTTCCAAATCCATGAAGATCCCCTGCGGTGCATTCATGGTCATCGAAAACGCGACGATTGGCCAGATTTTCTACTACACATGAAGGTCACAGACTCTGACACCTTGGCTGGCGCGCGAGCCGTCCCGTCATGCATCGTCCGAGCAACTCCTCGAGGTCCGCCCGGACTCGTCGCGAGCACAACGCACGCTGCCGCTGAAGATCGGCGCGGATCGCCGGCGCCCGCTCATCGTCCAGCGCATCTTCGAGCAGGAGGCGATAGACACATTGGCGGGCCGTGGGCTCTTCACTACCCCAGACCGGATTAACATCAATTGCACTCGTCGAGGCAGCTCGTAGGCCGGACGCGCATGGCGCGGCCGGCTTAAGCGCCGAGCGGAATGGATGCGCGAAATGTACAACGCACGCGCAGGGAAGTTACACCTGGGCCCGATTCGCTGGCGACTCGACCATGCCCGCGCGAACAGGATTGATTTCTTGAATTACCGCTGTCCCGAATTGCATTGACTTAAGGTCGTCATCCTCCCGAATGAGGCACGCCAGCGCCTCGCGCGTTACCAGTCTGTCTTGAAGTCACTGGATTTCTGCCTTCGCGGGAATGACCAAATTGGTGCGCGCGGCCTTAAGTCAGTGCCATTTGCCCCCGCCCCATGAATTGACCAATTGCTCGATCTGTTGCCAGCTCATTCACGTCTGCTGCGCCGCTTGCGGAGACGTTGGCGGCGAGCTTTTTCCGTTGGTGGCGACGCCATGCGGATGCGGCAGCGCCGACCAGGCACAAAAACGGAATCAGGAACTGGCCGAATTGCGCGAACTGTCGAGCGATCGACTTGAGGAGCACGCCGCCCATCTGGTCGGGGCGCGACGCTGTTTCAAGCGGGGACGTTGCAAACGCGTGCAGCCCGAAGTAGAGCGCGATCGCCAACGCCACCCCTACCCACCACGGCAGCATCGCAATGAGGGTCAGGAAATCTTCGGCGGGACTGGTTTTCTTTTTGCGGGCCACGAGCTCTTCCTTGAAGTCACTGCACGTCAACGAGCCAGTTGAACCTGACACCATTCCTGGCAGCACGTAAGGAGCCTGTTCGGGAAGCAGGCGCCACGGACTCAACACGGGGATCTCCGCCGCAAGCTGTCCACAATTCGAATACCTCCGCCCCACCATCGCCAGCGACAGATCATATCTCGCGCTCTACACGGAGCGTGACCTCGCAGCAAGCGCAGAACGTTAGAATCCAGCGCAACCGTCTTCCCGACCCTCCCGCCACACCGCCAATGAAATACGACGACGCCGAGTATTACTTCCTCAACTTCGAAACCGACCTGCCAAACGAAAATGGTGGTCGGCATATCGGTCTTTTTCTGGAGTGGGCCATCCTGCGCGATCTTGCGTCGGCGGAGCTGACGGAGCACGCGAGTAAATTGCGCAGCGGTGAGACGTCAGGTCTCGAGCTGCTGTTCGATCAGTGTGACGGCAAGCTGCTGGATGACGACCTCGACGACGAAGGCAACGGGTTTGCCGCCGACTACTACGAGGCGCACCATCTGCGCGATTTCGTGGAGGCCATGAACCTCCGCGCCGATGCCGAAATCGATGCGATCTTCGGCGCCGACCTTACACGACAGCGCCGTCGTCGCGTGTTGTGGCAGCTCGATCGCCGCTATTCGGATTGGTGCCGAAAGGCCGGCCTGCCGAACAAGGAAGCGCTACTCGATCGCTTGGCCGCCGTGATGGGGCCCGCGGTCGAGGCAGTCGGATTCCCCCGCCTGCCCGACGACGGATGGGGCTCGCACGAGAAGCGAAGGTCGTTCGTTCGCCAAGGCGAATGCGGCGAGCAGCGATTCGACCTCCTTGCGGTCGACAGTCCAGAATGGTTTTACGGAGTGCGCCTCAAACTCACGGTGGACATCCCACGGCTGTACGACGCGATGTATGCAGAAAAGCAGGAAGACATCGGCATCGTCACGATCGTCCAGTACGGCGCGTCGATTCCGTTCGAGCGCCTCGCGGAGGGCTGGAGCGGACCGATCGATGACTACAGCCGCGACAAGGGATTCTGGATCTTCCGGGACGAAGACATCGAGCCGCTCGCCGAGTGGCTTGCCCATCGCCTGCGCAGCTTTGCGCTGCCGTTGCTGCGCGGACTCGACAGCATCGACGCGCTGGCGCTGGCGTACGGGGCGAAGCCGCCGGATTCGTCGCCGATCCATGACCCGCAGGATCCTTATGCCGCTTTGCTGTCCGCCGAGATGGCCCGTCACCCGCGGCTTGGTGCGATGCTCGATGAAACAGAAAAGGCAGTTGGCGCGATCGATGTGTCTGCTCGGACCCGTCTGCAACACGGCGCTCTGTCGCTGATCGCGCGCATTCGCCACCGCTCGCCCGCGCTGATCAGCTGAATCGGCCCACGCTGAGGGCAGAATCACTCACCCTCGCAAAGACCACTCGCAGGCCGGACGCGCCTGGCGCGGCCGGCTGGAGCGCCGAGCGGAATGAATACGCGCAAAGTGCGACGCAGTTGCAGGGAAATTACACCTGGCCCTGATTCGCCGGCCCCGATTCGCTGCGCAATTCGAGTGAGCGGCGGTGGAGGATTTTGGCCTGCGCGCCCACGAGAAAGAGTCTCGTACTTCGATCTGTCGAGGCGCGTGCGCATGCGTCAACCCGATTCGCATTTGAACGACCTGGATATCTGCGTGCTGGATCTGCGCAGGTGGCATCGCGTGCGCGGCATGCGAGTTGGCCCTTTGCACTGCCCTCCTGCGTGGATGAAGATAGGCCTGCCGGAGTCGACACATCCATGAACCCCATTCTTTCCACGTTTTCACTCACCCGTTCGCGCGTCGCCGTACGGGCACCGGTTCCTCGCGCACTTGCGTGCCTGCTGGCAATCGCATGCGCGCCCTGGGCGGGTGCCGCGATCCCGTTGTCCGCGGTGGGCAATGTCGCGTTGCCGAACCCCGGCGCCATCTCCCCGGAGAATGACGCCTTCGGCAGCAGCGTCGCGGTCGGCGACTTCAATGACGACGGCATTGACGACCTCGCGGTTGCCGATCGTGAGCATCCGAACCTCGTGCGCGTGTTCTTCGGGACCGCCTGGACGGTCGGGCAACCCGTGAGCCTGCCGTTCGTGATGGAGACGATCACGGTGCCGGCGGTGCCCGGCACGACGCTCGGCCCGCCGGTCGTGCTGGCGGCCGGCGATTTCGGCCACGACGCGAGCGACGACGATGATCTCGTCGTCGGCGTACCGGGCGACAGCCTGAGCGCCGACAACGCCGGCGCCGTGTTCGTCTTCGATCGCGCCAGCGGCGGCGGCTGGTCGCTGATCGACACGATCCGCCAGGGCTACGACGGCTATCCGGGCATTTCCGAAGCCGGCGATCATTTCGGAGCTGCGCTCGCGGTCGGTCGTTTCGACCAGAACGACCTTGTCGATCTCGCAATCGGTGTGCCCGGCGAAACCACCAGCGGGCAGGCGAATGCAGGCACCGCGTACATCGTGTATCAAGGCGTCGGCGGCCTGTATCCGGAGTCCGTCGAGGGCTTCTACCGCGGCTACAACGGGCTGACAGGGGTGCCGACCGCGAACGAACAGATCGGCTTCGCGCTCGCCGCCGGCGATTTCAACGGCGACGGCATCGAAGACCTGGCGGTCGGCATTCCTGGCACGACCTGCGCCGGCTTCGTCAATGCCGGTTCGGTGATGGTGCTCTCCGGCCGCGATGACCTCGAGGGACTCGATGCCGCCGGAGTGAGTTACTGGAACCAGACCCATGCGGGCGTCGCCGACGATTGCGAAGCGAACGACCGCTTCGGCAGCGCGATCGTGGCAGGACGCTTCAAACAGACGCCGCTCGGCGACCCCGAGACCATCGATCTCGCGATCGGCGCGCCCGGCGAGGCACTCGACGGAATATCGCTCGCGGGTGCGGTGAACGTGCTGTTCGGTGGTCCCGGCGGCATCACGGCCGAGGACGACCTGTTCCTGCACGAGAGCATGTTTCCGGGCGGTTCCACCGCGTCGGTGGCGTTCGGCGCGCGTCTCGCATCGGGACGCATCAACGAAGGCGCGGGCACGCGCGACAGCCTGCTCGTCGCCAGTCCATTCGCGAGCGAAGGTGGCGTCAGCGCAGCGGGCCGGATCTGGGTGATTCCATCCAGCGGCGGTGAACTCGCACCCGAGCGCGCCGAATCGCGGCGTCTCACACCCCAGTACGCGGCGTGGCCGGCCGGCACCGCCGACGGCCTCGGCTCGCAGTTGGCGGTTGGTGATTTCAATGGCGACAGTGACAACGACATCGCCATCGGCATTCCCGGCAGCGACGCGACAGCTACCGGCGCGGGCATCGTGCAAGTGATCTACCAGAGCAGCTTCATCTTCGTCGACGGGTTCGATTGATGGAGGCGAGGGTCGTTGAACGGACGATCCGCGCCCCCCCCCCGTGCAGCCATGCGATGCTCGAGCGGGCGGCGAGGCGCGAAGGCAGGCCTTCCGGGGCTGCCCGATTCGCAAAAAGGTGTCCCAAAAAGGTGTCAGGGACGTCCCTGACACCGTTTTCCGCGCGCGCGCTCGATTTCGACACGCCACGAAAAGAATTTCGATGAACGCGGTCGGAGTCGATTGCCGAACACGCGTTCCCGGTAGTCGACTTCGCGACCCGCCGGCGAGCCATATGCGCATGCGAGTTTGCGGCAAAGACGGCAGCCTGAGCCAAAATATGCGCGGAGTGAAATCACACGCGTCCGATGTTCGTGGACGATACACGAGCGCTGTCGCGCAGGAAAATTACACCCGGCCCCGTTTCCGCTTCCCACAAGGTCCTGGTGCGCCGGTGACGTCCGTTGAACAGTCCAGCGTAGTTACGCCCAAACAGATGCATCATCCGCGACAGCGCGCCCGCCTCGCTGGGTGTCAGCAGCAGATGCACGTGATTGCTCAACAATACGTACGCGTGCAACCCCTTCGTTTTCGTTTGGCGCGTTTTAACTACCTCCTTTCCCTTAGATTGGCTCTGAACACAATATCGAAGCAGCTGCTAACAACACCACACCCATCAATCCAGATGCGTTCGGTCACTGGGCTGTCAACGCCAATAAGAGCTCGATGGGGACGATCGAGTCGTATTGGACAGGGGCCTGCGTTAACGGGGGTATGTGCACTCGCGTGATGTACTATTCAAACCCGGCCGTTAACGTTGACTGGTTTCACACAGGTGTTATCAATGCGTCTAATAACGCCAAGACGATCAAGCAAGTGGCAGTTCCGACGACACTTTATCGCACGAGTGTAAGCCGCATATTTTATGATGGATGTGATGACCTCCCGAAAGCGTGTGGGTTACGCCTGTTTCCGCGTGATGCTGTATGCATGTACGTGTTGGGGAGGGCCAGCTTTGGCGGGCGATTTCATATTGCCCTCCGATGTTGGATTCGCACTTGTAGCTGCGCCGACGGATAACCTGAGGTCGGGTGAACCGATCGAAATGGTGCTTCGAGTTACGAACAACGGCGACGTGGATCTTCCACTCGTGATAGGTGTCAGCACCCATTATGTGAACGAAATCCGCTTTACCGGGATCGACGCCAGTGAGTGTGTGTTTTTTCTGATCGTGGAAGATCTTGCGAACGGCGGATACGATTACTTGTTGGACTGGGACGTAGCAAATTACTTGGTCGGAGCGCCGACTCTCACCGCGGGCGATACTCGCGTTTGCCATTTTGAAATTGCACTAACGGATGACGCTCCAGCGCAATTTGTCTTCGGCTTCAATCTATCAACGTACATGCAGGACCCTGATCCGAGTAATGATGTTGCGCTCGTAACCTTGAATCGAGCGACGGCCTCTCGCAATGCTGTGCCTTCTTTGTCTTCTTGGGCGTGCGGCATACTCGCGTTAATCATTTGCTGGATCACAAGTGCGTTTCGCCAGCGACGTGCTTCAGACCGATTTCCCCACGCTCTTTACGCCGCGAGGCACCGCAAATAAATCGTCGTCGGACTTTGGCTGACCGCAGTCCGTTTGATGCGCGTTGCTTGATCGCCTAAGCAGGCAATATGCGCTAGACCCTGCCCGGGGTGGCGGTCAGGGCGTTTTGGGAGCAGGATTTGAGCTGCTCCGCATCGCCGGCTACGCAAAAAGGTGTCAGGGACGAATAGCACTGACTTAAGGCCGTCATCCTGGCGAAAGAGGGAAGCCAGCGCCTCGCGCGTTACCCGTCTGGCTTGAAATCACTCGATTCCTGCCGTCGCGGGAATGACGAAATTGGTGGGCGCGGCCTTAAGTCAGTGCCATTCGCCCCTAGCACCTTTCGCTCTCGCACCGGTCGAGCGGCCAGATGACTTGACCAACGGTACCCGCCCTCCCCATTTATTGGGGCGTCGGCGTCATTGAAACCGGTCAGTAGTCGTAGAGCTCGAAGCCCCCCGCCTTCAGCGGCGCTTCGTCATTGCAGCTTGCCGTGTACTCGGAGCCGCCTCCAATCGCCGTGATCGATACCGCGCAGTTGCGGTAACTGGTGGCACTCCCTCGCACGTGAACTTTTACCGCGTTCGAACCCAGCGGCGGCGTCAGGTTGTAGAGCGCCGGGTTGTAGGCGGGGATCGCGATGTACTGTTGGCCAGCGCTGAGTCCATCGTAGTTGACGGACATGCCTTGGTCGAAGTCAAAGGATGCAGGAGTCTGCGTGGTCGGAACAAAGGCGACCGTGACAGGCGCAACGACCTCCGCACAATAAGAGGAGATCGGTACAGGATCGTTCTTCACGGAGAATGCCGTCGTCTGCAAGCCGCCCGCCTGCAACAATTGGAAGCGCGGCGCACAGATGAAAGAGGGACTTTGGGAATTCGTTGGCGTCAACGTGAGGACGATCATCGAATCGCTCGCCGAACACGGATAGCGCCAAGCGACCACATCAACCGGTGCGCGTGTTCCGTAGGTCAAACTGGTGTGCACCACCGGCCCCTGAGGGGTCAGCGGAAGCGGCGCAGCACCGCACGTATTGGGCAGCGGAGTCGTCGTGCTTACTGACGTACTCTTGACGAGTTGATCCAACGCACGTGAACTCTCGATCGTCGACTCCTCAGGCGCCGCTGCCGCGTGACCGGAGCATGCCGCCAGAGCCGCGACGATTGCCATTCGCTTCATTCCATTCCCCGTTTTGTTGCCGCTCGCGTATACAGAGTCTCGAGCCCGTTTTTCAGATTTCGTCAGGCCCAGCATCGACTGCGTCGCGTGCAACATGACCGCGATTTAATTACCTCCGTCCCCATTAATTGGCGATTTAATTACCTCTGGATCGATCCCGATTTTTCGGACAGGTTAATTAGGCAATTGCCAGTTTCTCGAACTGCTCGGGTGATTGGTAGTCGAGCCCGGTATGCATCCGTTGCCGGTTGTAGAACACCTCGATGTATTCGAACACCTTGCTTCGGGCTTCGTCGCGGGTTTCGAAGCGCTCG
>NZ_JBDSWZ010000285.1:0-11075 GCF_039926425.1 Dokdonella sp. | reverse complement strand
GCAATCAGCGCAGCCAGTTCGCGTTCGTTACGTTCGGCCCGCCCTTCGATCCACGCGCCGGCCATCACGGTCATGCCATAGAACTTCGCGATCCGCGGGATCTGAGGGTTCTCTGCGGACGAATAGGTGCGCAGGCGCTTGGTGAAACGGGATAGCAGGCGGATGTCGCTGTCGACCTCCGTCTCGTTCGGGAACAACTGGCGAGTGGGATCCTGATAACGCTGGAACGGGTTGAATGCGACGCCCCCGATGTCGCCCTTCCAGTCGGTAATGTGCACAGGGCGGTTGAGAAACCCCCACAGACCCACATTGAGCGCGGCCACCAGCAAGGTCAGCGCAAGGGCACGCCACAGCGATTTGCGCACGACGGGGGGCTGGGTGCGACTCAACGGGGCCTCGGAAATTGGGCGCGGACAGCGAAGCAGCATAGCGGAACGCAAACCACCCGCTCAACGCGATGTGCGTGGTCGTTTTCGCGCGGATTTCGCCGACGTTGACGTGAAATGGTGGCAGTCGAGTTCAATCGCCCGGTTCCGCCCGCGCCCGCGCCGCCTCGCGTCGCTCCCGCGCGAGCCGGCGAAGCTGACTGAGCACCACCGGAACCAGTGCAAGGATCGCCATGCCGAGCAGCGGCAGCAGCACGCGTCGATGCGCGAAAACGCTCAGCGACACCGAACCTTCGCGCGCGATGATGTCGGTCAGGCCTGCGCCGAGCGCCGTCTCGAATGCGATCATCACGGCGCCTCCGGCCGCGGTCGTGGTGATGAACAACCACAGCGGGCAACGCAGCCAAGCGAGGGCAACGGTGACGCCGCCAAACGGAAAGAACGGCACCAGGCGCAGGAACAGCGCGAAGCTGACCGGATAAGACTGGTAGCCCGAACGCAGCCGCTCGACCAGCGCCGGTGCGGAGCCGCTGCCATGCGCGAACGCGGATCGGCTCGCGAGGAACAGGATGGCCGCGCCGAGCGTCGCTCCAAGCGTCGACAGTAAGGTGCCTTCGACAAATCCGAACAGCATCCCTCCGGCGAGCACGATCACGATGCCGCCGGGGATGCCGGTGGCGATCGCCAGAGTCATCAGTCCGATCTGCGACAACGCGGCAAGCACTGGATGCGCGGCGATGTCTGCCTGCAGATCGATCTGCTCCTGCGCGATGTGCTGCGGCGCGAAGCGATCGAGCGCGCCGGAGAAGAACAGCGCGACGCCGATGCCGACCAGGATCAGCAGGGGCAGGAAGGAACGCAGCGATTTCATCGAAGGACGATCACGGGCGACAGCGGCGAGGTCGCCAAGCATAGCCGGTGCACGCGTGCACCCGGAGGTGCCGCTGCCACCCGGCATTCAGTCCACCGGCGCGTTCCGATACAAACCCGCTCAATCGAGCGCACGCGCGTACACCGTGATCTCTTCGCGGTCGTGGTAAAGCTGTTTGGCGCGCAGTTCCACCCGGCCGGCGAGCGCATCGCGCACCAGCGAAAAACACTGCTGCACTTCGTCGTAGCGCTTCTTCATCGGCAGTTTCAGATTGAACACCGCGTGGCGGCACGCACCGTCGGCGAGCCACTGCGCCATCAGCGCGGCGACGCGACGCGGCTGCTCGACCATGTCGCACACCAGCCAGTCGACCGGTTTCGACGGCCGGTAGCGAAATCCATCGCTGCGCAGATGCTCGACCAGACCGCTCCCGAGCAGGGCGGCATCCATCGGTCCGTTGTCGACAGCGGTCACGTGGAGCGAACGCGCGACCAGTTGCCAGGTCCAGCCGCCTGGCGACGCGCCGAGGTCGACTGCTCGCATCCCGGGTTTCAGCCAGCGCTCCCGCTCACCGTCGTCGAGCAGCACGATCAGCGCTTCCTCGAGTTTGAGCGTCGAGCGGCTCGGCGCCGCCTGCGGGAATTTCAGTCGTGGTATGCCGCCCGGCCACGGCGCCGCAGCATCGACCATGGCGCGGGCAACGAAGCCGGCATCGGTCGCGGTCATGCACACATGCAGTCGCCAGCGCGAACGCCGGTCGATCATCTGGTCCTTCTTCATGACAGCGATGAGCGCTGCATTGAGTCCGCGGCACAGCGGCGCCAGCTCGCGCGCAGCGTCGCTGTCGGGGGATTCGACCCACGCGTCGCACCAGCGTCGCGGCTCGCCGTCGAACGCATCCGCCTGCACGATCGGCAGCAATTCCGACAGGCGATCGCGCGCCGGCAGATTGCGCGCACTCCCCAGCGCTCGCAGCAACTGGCGCGAGAACACCAGATTGCGCCACGTCGCGCTTCGAGCCAGTCGATCGGCGGCATCGGCATCCGGCAGCACGAACTCGACGAATCCACTGCCGCGCTCGGCGCGCGCGTACCCGCCGCCGCCAGAGTCTGCATCGTGGGCCGCCAGTTCCTGCGCGCATTCCCCCTCGAATCCGGGTCGGCAATAGGCGAGCAAGCTGGTGGCGGTTGAAGCGGGCATGATCGGACCGGGCACGCGTCCATCATTGGCCGCGTCGCATGATGCCTGTCGCGCCGCCCCAAGACGAGTGTGATGGCGTCGCGGGAATCGTGCGGCCGCGGTCGATACCGTCGCGCAATCCGCCACGTAAGAGGACCTTCGATGCGCATCGCACTGCCTCGCCACCCGCTTGCACTGTCGGCAATCGTGCTGGCATTCGCTCCCGCGCTGCTGCCGACACGCGCTGTTGCGGCAATCGCGGTGGCGGTCGACACCGCCGCAAACGTGCATGCATTCAGCCCGCTGATCTTCGGGGTCGCGTTTGGCGACCAGACGCGCAATGCGCAGATGGGCTACACGCTACAGCGGTGGGGTGGCAATTCGGTCACGCGCTACAACTGGCAGGTGGACGTGCACAACACGGCCTCCGATTACTACTACGAGAACATTCCCGGCGCGTCCGATCGCACCCACGTTCCACCGCTCGGCAACGCCGCCGACGCGTTCGTCGGCGCGGCGCGTTCGGCGGGAAGCGATGTGCTGCTGACCATTCCGACGATCGGCTGGACGCCGCGGGCCGACTCGCCACTCCAGCACCCTTATTTCGCCGGATTTTCCGTGATGCGTTACGGCGCGCAGCAGTCGACGGATTTCTACGATCCCGACGCCGGCAACGGCGTTCGCACGAACAACACGCCGATCACCGGCAACGATCCGGCCGACACGTCGATGCCGGCCGATCCGGCATTCCAGAAGGCCTGGGTTGCGCACCTGGCGTCCACCTTCGGCGGCGCTGGTGGCAATGGCGTGAAGTACTACGCGCTCGACAACGAGATCATGCTGTGGAATTCGACCCATCGCGACGTGCATCCGCTACCGACCACCTACGACGAAGCGTGGTCCGCCGCGGTGAGCTATGCCGCCGCGATCAAGCAGCAGGATCCGGCCGCGAAAGTGACCGGTCCGGTCACCTGGGGGTATTGCGATCTGTTCGGATCGGCTGCGGACAACTGCCTCACCGGCAACGATCGCACCGCGCATGGTGGAATGCCGTTCGTCGAGTGGTATGCAAAGCAGGTGTGTTCGCAGCCACTTGCCGGCGGCGCGCGCGCGGTCGACTACATGGACCTGCACTACTACCCGCAGGGCAACGGCATTTTCAGCGATGACGATTCTCCGGCCACGGCCGCGCGACGGCTCGCGTCGTTGAAAGAGCTGTACGACCCGGGCTGGATTTCCGATTCGTGGATCAGCGACCTCGGCGACAGCGACGGCAACCACTACAGCAAGCCGAACCTGATCCCGCGCGTTCGCGGCTGGATTCAGGATCAGTGCGGGTCGACCGGCATGAAACTCGCGATCACCGAATACAACTGGGGCGGCGACAACACCACCAGCGGCGCGGTCGCCCAAGCGGAACTGTTCGGCATCTTTGCGCGTGAAGGCGTGGACATGGCCAATCGCTGGACCGCTCCGGCAGCGGACAGCAAGGTCGAACATGCGTTCACGCTGTTCTTGAACTACGACGGCGCCGGCTCGAACGTGCAAGGTTCGAGCGTATCGGCGATCAGCGCGAACGTCGACCAGCTCGGCGCGTACGCCTTCACCGGCGGCTCGCGCACCTTCGTGCTGCTGACCAACAAGACCACGTCGGCGCAGACGGCGACGGTAGGCTTCGCCACGTCCCCCGGCAGCAACTGGACGCTGTATGGCTTCGACGCGACGCACGCGGTGCACGCGATTGCGACAGGAGCAGTGACAGGGATGACAGTGTCGTTGGCCGGCTTGCCTGCGATGTCCGGCAACCTGCTGGTCGTCTCGGGGAACGATGCGATCTTCGCGGATGGCTTTGAGTGATGGCGGTGAGAACGAGAGCGGAAGCCTGACGCACGAAACGCACGAAGAACTGAAAATAAAAAAACGATCTTCACGTTACCGTCTTCGTGCTCTTCGCGTTTCCATCGCCGCCGTTGGCCCTCAATATTTCTCGCCGCCCAACTGGGCGTAGAGCGTGAACACGCCTCGGGCGTCTTCGCGCAGCACGTCGCGCCGCACGGCGACGCCGCGCTTTTCGAGTTCGCCGATCCAGTCGCTCGGCAGCGGGCCTTCGTCGAATTCGCTCAGTTCCATCACGTCGGTGGAGCGCGCGCCGATCACCAGGGTGTCGATGCCCGCCCAGATGCACGCGCCGTAACACATCGAGCACGGCTGAGCGCTGGTCGCGAGCGTGTAGTGACGGCCGTCCTCATTCAGGCGCGCGCGACCGACGCGCCGCTGCGCTGCAGAGAACGCAACCACTTCGGCATGCGCGCTCGAACATTGCTGGGTGAGCACGAGGTTCACCCCCACCGCGACGACCCGACCGTCACCGTCGAACACCCCGGCGCCAAACGGTCCGCCGGTGCGTTCTTCGATGTTGCGACGGGCCAAGCGGATCGCGAGGCCGACCTGCGATTCGTCGTCGGTGTAGAGACGCGTGGCGTCGACCTCGTCATCGACCCACGCAGGCAGAGTCAGTTGCAACGGAATGAGCATCGATGTCATTCGGGACTTACGCGACCTGATTCGACAGCCGGCCCAGCCAGCGATAAAGCGCGATCATGACCACCGCGAATGCCGCGCCGCCGATCCACAGCGCAGGACCCGCGGCAAAGTCGTCGCTGACCAGTGCGAGCGGGAAATCGGTGCCGGAGAACGCGACGCACGCGGCGATTACGACCCCGAGCAAGCCTTCTCCGACGATCATGCCGGAGGCGAGCAGTACGCCGAGTTGCTTGGTCGATTCGGGATTCTTCGAGCGGCGGTCTGCATTGCGGTCGAAGTACCAGCCGGCAATTGCGCCGACGACCACCATCAGTGTGCTCTGAGTGGGCAGGTAGATCCCGAGACCAACGGCCAGGGGCGACAGATGTGCCGACTTGGTGGTCCGGCGCATCACTTCGTCAATCACGATCATCACCACACCGATGGCCGCACCGATCTGGATCAGGCCCCAGTCGATGTTGTTCTGGATCACGCCTTGTGCCAGCGCCGAGATCAGCCCGGCTTGTGGCGCGGCGAGGGCGTGGTCGCGCACAGGTCCCGGTGCGCCGACGAATCCGTACGCGTGGTTGAGGAGGTCGAGGATCGGCGGAATGATCGCGGCGCCCGCGAAGACGCCGACGACCAACGCCCACTGCTGTTTCGACGGCGTCGCATCGACCAGCTGGCCGGTCTTCAGATCCTGCAGGTTGTTGTTGGCGATTGCTGCCGCAGCGAACACGATCGACGTGACGAACAGCGCGAACGCGACGAGTGCGGTTTCGCTGCCCGCCGGCAGCGACGAACGGAGTCCGAACACCAGCAGCAACGCGGCGCTGATGACCACGATGATCCCGATGCCCGACAGTGGGCTGTTCGATGAACCAATCAGCCCGGCCATGTAGCCGCATACAGCCGAGACGAAGAAGCTCATCAACACGATGAAGATCAGCGCACCGACCACGAGCCCGAGGGTGTGGTCGCCGAGACCATGTCCGGCGGTCCGCGCGAAGTCGGCCACCAGCCAGCCGATCGGAAACAGGCAGATCAGCGAAATGAGGCCGACCTGTCCGATCGGGATGTCCTGTTCCGTGCGGGGCAACGTGCTCGCGTTGCCGGCTCCGCGAACGCGCGACGCGGCGACCGCCGACGCCAACCCGCTGATCACCGGTTTGACCAGTTTGGCCAGTGTCCAGATCGCGGCGACGGCGATCGTTCCGGCGCCGACGAAGCGCACCTTGTGGCTCCACGTCGTATTCGCGAGCGTCGCGATCGAGTCTGCTGCGGGGGCAAGCGCCGAAAAGTGCGGAACGCCCCAACCCCAGCCGATCACCGCGCCGACCAGCATCGCAACGCCGACCCAGAGGCCGACCAGGTGGCCGATGCCGAACAGCGCGAACGAAAGAAAGAAATCGAATCCGGTGACGCCGCCGCGCTCGCCGCCGATGCGGAAGTAGTGCACCACGTCGGAGGCGAACACGCGCGTCGCGACCACCACCGCGAACACCGCCGAAACGATCGATCCCCACAGTACCGCGAGAAGACCGGCACGGTTCGATTTCGCCGCAGCTTCCGCGCTGACGCCGTCGCTGGCACCTGCTCCAACCTTCAGCACCTCGGCGCACGCGACGCCTTCCGGATACGGCAGGTCGGAGTGGGTGACCAGCGCTCGTCGCAGTGGAATCGAGTACATCACGCCGAGGATCCCGCCGAGCGCGCAGATCGAGAATGAAGTCCAGTAGTTGAAGCCGGTCCACCAGCCGATCAGGATCAGGCCGGGCAGCACGAAGATGATGGACGACAACGTGCCGGCCGCCGAGGCGACCGTCTGAACGATGTTGTTTTCCTGCAGTGTCGAATCCTTGAAGTAGCGCAGCACCGCCATCGAGATCACCGCGGCCGGAATCGACGTCGCGAAGGTCAGGCCGGCTTTCAGCCCGAAGTACACATTCGCGGCGGTGAAGACGATGGTGATCAGCACGCCGATGACCAGGCCGCGGATCGTCATTTCCTTGCGCGGTGGCGCGCTGATGCCGTCGATGGCGCTCACGATGCTTGCTCCGACATGCCTGATTCTCCGCGTGGAATGAACCGGCGGAGAGTAGCGTATCCGGCGCAGGGCAGGGCCCTTTCGCGATGCTTCTCGAAGCGGGGTGCGACCGCGCTACAACCCGAGCTCCGAAAGCCCCGGATGATCGGCAGGTCGCGCACCTGCAGGCCATCGATACAGCCGCGCCGATTCGGCGATCGGAAGATCGTTGATGCTCGCGTGCCGATGCTGCATCAGCCCCTGTTCGTCGAACAGCCAGTTCTCGTTGCCGTAGGAGCGATACCACTGGCCCGAGTCGTCGTGCCATTCATACGCAAAGCGAACCGCAATGCGTGCGCCGTCGAAAGCCCACAGCTCCTTGATCAAGCGGTAGTCGAGCTCGCGCGACCACTTGCGTCGCAAAAACGCGATCACCGCGTCACGGCCGTCGACGAACTCTGCGCGGTTGCGCCAGCGCGTCTCAACGGTATAAGCACGTGACACGCGTTCGGCGTCGCGGCTGTTCCAGCCATCTTCGGCCATGCGGACTTTCTGAAGTGCAGTCTCGCGAGTGAACGGCGGCAGCGGAGGGCGTGATTCGGCGTCGGTCATCGGTGCGATCTTCCTCGTCAGGATTTCGGTGGTTCTTCGTATTCGATCATTGCCAAAGCACGCATCCTGCGAGCATACGCCGCGACGTTTCGCGCGTCAGGCCGACGCGGCGGCTCCTCGCACATACTCCCCCGGCGTGCGTCCCACCAAGGTGCGGAAATCGCGGATGAAATGGGCCTGGTCGAAATAACCCAGGGACAGCGCGAGATCTGTCCAGTCCACGTCGGTGCCGCCAGCAAGCCGTTCGACCGCTTCGTGCAGGCGATACCGGTTGATGACCCATTTCGGGCTGACGCCGACGTAGTCGTTGAACATCCGCTGCAATGCGCGCTTGCTGAGACCGTGGCGATCGGCCAGCGCTTCGACGCGCAGGAGACTGCGATCGGCGGCGATCCCGGCAACCATGTCGGCGACAACCGACACGCGCGGATCCGCAGCAGGTCTGCGGCCAGCGAGAAACCGCGCTGCAATCGCCATCATTCCGTGTACGTCATCGGCCGCGAGAACCTCCTCTTCGAGCAGATCGGCGTCGTGACCGAATACGTCGTCGAGCGGCAGCGACGCGTCGGTGATGGTCGAAACTGCACGGCCAAGGAACGGCCGGAAGCCACCGGCCCGGAATTTCACGCCAAGTGCGCAGCCACGATCTTTCAGCACGCGCGTGAACCGCGTGGAATGGACGCCGAAGATCCTCGTGAGACCGCGTTCGATCACCAAATGCACGTTTGGATGCGGGAGCGTCTCTCGCGTCTGCGGCAGATGGCCGTCGAGATCCCAGCGCACGAACCAGAAATGGTCGACGACATCCGACAGGGCTTCGCATGGCGCGATGCGCAGGTGCTGAAACGCACATGGTCCCGTTTGCGCTCGCAAGACGCCGCGTGCCCTGCCGACGTCGCGCGTCATGCCTTCATCCGCAGCCACCCGTGGCGCGCCCGTCGCGTTTTTCCAATCCCGTTCGCCTGGCGCATGATTCAATCCGTTCCCGCGTCATCGCTGGAGGCCGCATGGGCATCGTCTCTCGCGTCACGTTTCACATTCTCGCATTCGCCTGCCTGTGGGGCGTGTCCGGCTTGGAAGCCGCTGCGCCCGCTGGGGGGTCATTTCCCTCGTTCAACAATAAAGGAGCGCGCATGAACCAACATGCCAAAGGTCCATTCGACGTGAAGGTGCTGCCGCAGAAAGCCGACAATCCACCGGCGGAAAAATCCGGTGTCGGCCGCATGTCGCTGGACAAGCAATTCCATGGAGCACTCGAAGCGACCAGTCAGGGCGAGATGCTCGGATGGCGCAACGAGGCGGGCGACTCGGGCGGCTATGTCGCGATCGAGCGCGTCACAGGGACGCTGGACGGTCGCAGCGGCAGCTTCGCGTTGCAACACAGCAGCACGATGCATGGCGGGGCGCAGCAGCAACACATCCAGGTGATTCCAGGGTCAGCCACGGGCGAACTCGATGGCCTGTCCGGAACGATGATGATCGTCATTGCCGCCGGCGGAAAACACGCGTACGACTTCACGTACTCGCTGGCGGGCGGATAGACAGCAGCGTTCGCGCACGCCCAAAGAACAATGGATGACCCGTTCTAACGCGGGGTTCCTCTCGCCGCATCGACGACCGGTTCGAGAATGCCGTCAGGAAGGCGCGTCAACTCGATCGCCAGCTGCTTGAGGAACTGGCTCATCGCCGAGCTTCGTCGCCACACCAGCGCGATGCGTCGGCTCGCGTGGCCACCGCGGAACGGAATCAGACGCATGTTGGCCTGCTGCGCCACCGGAGGCTTGACCGCGAGGACCGGCAGCAAGGTCACGCCGACGTTCGCCGCGACCATCTGGCGTAGGGTTTCCAGGCTTGTCGCGCGAAAGCCGGTGCGTTCGTTTGCGCCGGCAAGCTGGCACACCTCGAGCGCCTGGTCGCGCAGGCAATGACCGTCTTCCAGCAGCAGCAGGCTGGTCTGCGCGAGGTCCGCAAGCTTGAGCCACTTGCGCCCGGCGAGCGGATGGCCAAGCGGCACGGCCAGCATGAAAGGTTCCTCGAACAGGAACTGCTGGTGCAGCGAATCATCATGAATCGGTTGCGCGAGAATGCCCGCATCGAGTCGCCCCTCGCGCAGTTGCGACAACACGGCTTCCGTTTTTTCTTCCGTCAGCAGCAGTTCCAGGCGCGGAAAACGCGCGCGAATATTCGGGATCACGTGCGGCAGCAGATAGGGAGCGAGCGTCGGGAAGATGCCGAGGCGAATCGCTCCGGACTCCGGATCCATCGTGCGGCGCGCGATTCCGCGGATCTGCTCGATGTCGTCGAGGACCACGCGCGCGCGCGTTGCGATTTCGCGACCGACCTCGGTCAGCAGCACCTTCCGCGGCGTGCGTTCGACCAGCACGACGCCGAGTTCCTCCTCCAGCTTGCGGATCTGCGTCGACAGCGTCGGCTGGCTGACAAAACTCGCGGTTGCCGCACGTCCGAAGTGCTTGTGTTCGGCCAATGCGACCAGATAACGGAGATCACGAAGGTTCATGATTCGATTCATCCATCCTATCAAAACGATTGTATCAATCAATTGGCTGGATGACGCGACGGACCGTAGTATTGCGGTTCTCCATTTCAGCGGTGCCTTTCCAGCACCCATCCGATCCATCCATCAAGGAGCATGCTCATGCTGACCGTCGGCGACAAGTTTCCCGAATTCAACCTCAAGGCCACCGTTTCCACCGAGAGCCTCGAGAAGGCGTTCTTCCCGATCACCAACACCACCTACAAGAACAAGTGGCTCTTGGTGTTCTTCTACCCGAAGGACTTCACCTTCGTCTGTCCGACCGAGATCAAGGGATTCGGCGATTTGAACAGCCAGTTTGCCGATCGCGACACGCAGGTGCTTGCTGCGAGCACCGACAGCGAGTTCGTGCATCTTGCCTGGCGCAAGGACCACAAGGACCTGCATGACCTGCCGTTCCCGATGCTGGCCGACACTGCAAAGCGCCTGTCGACTGCACTTGGAATCCTCGATCCGGAAGAAGGCGTGGCGAAGCGCGCAACATTTCTCGTCGATCCGGAAGGCATCATCCGCTTTGCGTATGTGACCGACGGCAGCGTCGGTCGCAATCCGCAGGAAGTGCTGCGCGTCCTCGATGCGCTGCAGACCGACGAACTGTGCCCGTGCAACTGGAAGCAGGGCGAGCAGACCCTCAAGGTCGCCTGATCGTCCATCGTTGAACGCGACCCGCGCGCAACGCGCGCCGGTCGCACGATGTTCCACCGGCATCGATCTCTCCCCCCGTGAGATGCCGGCTCGGGCGACGGTCCCCTGATCGTCGCCCGACTTTTTTCTGCCGTCCGGCCGTCCCGCCGGACCGCCTCCCGGAGAACGTCCCATGTCTCTCGACGCCATCAAGGGCAGCCTGCCCGACTACGCCAAAGACCTGCGCCTCAATCTCGATTCGGTGCTGAGCGAATCGGGTGCTGCAGGCCTCAATCCGCG
>NZ_JBDSWZ010000284.1:0-5072 GCF_039926425.1 Dokdonella sp. | reverse complement strand
GCTTGAGACCGCATCCGCGTCGATGGAGATGTCCACTGAACCCCGTGAGTTCGTCGCGCAAGAAGACCGAGTATTCGTCGCCGGCTTCGCAAGCGGAAAGATCAACGCAACGAACAAGACGTTCGAGGACCACTGGGTCTTCGCCATCACGGTGCGGGACGGCAGACTGACCAACATCCGCGAGTACGTCGACACGCAGGCACTGGTGCGGGCCTCGCAGACGCACGCGTCCAAGCCAGCGTAGCGCTTGGCCACCTGAGACCATTCGTTCCTGGTAAACGCTGGCTCAGCCGTGGCCCACCTTGAGCGCCCTGCTTTCTTCAAATACCCAACCGTCAAGGAGATCCCAATGTACGACCAATCGAAGATTTCAGAGTTGATCCGATTCGCCCGTGTCGATGCTGGCTCCACCGTGATCGACGTGTACCCTGGCGACGGAGACTGGACGCGCCGGTTCTCCGACGTCGTCGGAGCCGAAGGGAAGATCTACAGTTTCATCCCGACCGAAATCGCCGATTTTTTCAAGAACGACCCGGTCGGCGCTATGCGGGCGCTTGCGAAAGAGCCGGGCCGAGGGAATGTCGACGCCGTCTCGGCTGACCTGGTTGCCATGCCCGAGGTGACGCAGCCGGCGGAGGTCCTGTGGCTGCACCTGTTCTACCACGATCTCCACACCACGCTGATGCAGTCCAAGGGCGCGACGGCCGCCGACTTCAATCGCGCCGTGTACGATCGGGTCAAGCCGGGTGGGTACTACGTCATCGTCGACCACGCCGCTGCTGGCGAAGCGGGCACCAGTGTTGCCCAGTCCCTGCACCGGATCGACCCCGCCTCCGTTCGGAAAGAAGTGGAGGCGGCCGGCTTCCTGCTGGACGCGGAAAGCACCATGCTCGCGAACAAGGATGATCCGCGATCAGTCAAGGTGTTCGATCCCTCGATCAAGGGCGAGACCGATCGCTTCGTCTACCGGTTTGTGAAGCCGTGACGGCTACCAACGACGACCAGCTGTGATCTCCAAGTGGATTGTCCAATCCCGGGCATCTCTAGAAAATTGGGGTTACGAAGCGGACCAGCTCCCAAGAACGTCGGATGAACCTGCCTAAACATGCCCGATTGGGTCCTCGGTCGAGTGTTGCTTGTTGATCGCAACGTGGTCCAAGGTCTGCGAGTCGAAGAGGCCGCGCATATTGCGGGTGTCAGCATGCGCACCGAGTAAAAGTGGCTGAAGCGATTCCTGCTTCGCGACGGCCTGCACCCGTTGGCCGAGAAGGCCTCCGCGAGCGCGGCCTCCGAATGCCGCGCCGTCGCCCTCAATCACCAGCTGCGTCATTACAACCGGCTCGACCCCGTTAGTGCGGAAATTTTCAAGAAGGCCGAGGATCGTCTAAAAAGAGTGTCGTGCCCAAGCGAAGAAAGTGCGGCGACGAGGGATCACACGTGAGGCGGAGCAGAACCGCCGCGGATTTGAACCGCTGTTGGGGAGAGCGTTACTCGGCGTTGTGATGGCGCCGATCCGCCGACACCGTCGAACGCCAGTTTCAGGCCGTCCCGCTGGGCAATGGCAGCTTTGCGGCGGCACACCCGATCCACCACGAACGTCTCTTGCTGGCCGAAAGCCGACGCTCAAACTCAACGTGTACTCGACGTTCCGCCACCTCATCTTCCGCCGCCCGGTGAAAACCAGCGGTCAGTCATGTCGTGTGCCGCCACGCAATTATGTCGGCTCATGAGAAGCGGGACCGACAGGTCGACGTGGGCGGTCCGTTTGTGAAGACGACGTGGGTGAGCGGTCCGCCGAGTAGCCGAACGCAACTGGCCCGCGCTGAAACCTCGAGTTTCTCAGCGCAAATCCGCCGGCGCGAATCGCCTTGTCAATCGTCACCCGTTTGTTGAGCTGCAGGATCGGCAGCAGTCGCAGGCAAGGCCGCTGTTGCTGCAACCGCCGCCGCTACGCGCGCCGCGCTTGATACGCCAACGTTTGGCGAAGGTGCCGACGCCGGCAAAGGTGGCGTCGCTGGTGTCGGCGGCATGGGCGGAGTCGCCGGCATCGGCGGCACGGGCGGCATCGGCGGCGCGCCGAAGATCGACTTGAACGCCGGTGTCTTCATGTTCAACGCGAGCGGCTTGCGATCGCGCATCAGCTTCAGTTCCACATCCTTGCCGACCGGTTGATCGCGGAGCGCGCGCATCACGTCTTCGGGACGCGTCACCTTGTCGCTGCCGACCGCGGTGATCACGTCGCCGGCGCGCAATCCCTTCAGCGATTCGGGATCCGTGGACAGCACTAACGCACCGCTGGTAACGCCGAAGTAGCGACCGAGGTCGGCATCCACCGGCGAGAGGTTGATGCCCCACCACGGCATGCCGCGATGCAGTCCCGCTCGCGCCTGCGCGCGCGCGGCGCGCACCTGGTCGTGGGTGGCGCGGGCCGAGTCGGCATGAGCGCGACTCGCTGCGACCAGCGCGAGGTCTTTGTCGCGCAGTGCATGTTCCGAATCGCGCATCGCGCGGTCGACATCGGCCTGCACGCGTTCGTTGAAATCCTTCGGCAGGAACGGATGCGCCGGATCCTCAGCAATCAGGGCCGGCCAGTTCCGCGCCTCGCGGCGCTGTGCTTCGACAACGACGCTTCCCCTCGTTGTGCCGCGCATATAGTCGATATGGACGTTCTGGTTTTCCTTCAGATTCGCGAGACGTTCGCGCGCCTGCGACAAGACGTTTTTCTCCTCTCCGGCCGGCCATGGCTGGCCATCGATCGCGGTAATGACGTCACCGTTGCGCAAGCCCGCTCGCGCAGCCGGACCGTCGGGCGTCACCGCGCTGATGCGCGCGCCGTCCTTGTCGGCGGCGAGCACGATGCCGACCATTGCGCGATCGGGCTGGCTGACGTAGCGGTAGGCGTAGGCGCGCGGTCCGACGTCGCCGAGCTGCGCGGAGAGATCCGCCATGCGGCGCGAGAGCGACTGCATCTGCGCGCGCAGGTCGTCGAACTCCTTGCGTGCTGCGGTCGTTTTCGCCTCGACGTCGTTGGTCACATTGGCGTCGACACGGGCGTCGGCATGCGCCTGTGCACTCGCGGCGGTCTTCGTATCGGCAGCCATCGCGCCGTGGAGCGCAAAGGCGAGGGTGGTGCAAAGAAGTGTGCGTTTCATGATCGGACCTTCAGTTGATGCGGTTGAGCGTCGCGGCAGTTTCCTGCGATGCGCCGTCGTCGTTGGCGGCGATCGCGTAGGCGCTACCGCGGATCGTCGCGAGGTCTTCCAGCAGTGCGACACGCTGGCGCCACAGCGGCAACGCTTGCGCGTGATCGTGCGCAGCGCCGAGTTGCACGTCGACCAGGCCAATCAGGTCTTCCACTTCGACCGCGGCCATCAGGTCGCGGCCGTCCTGCGGCGCGCGCGCGGCGACCGCGGCAACCCAGCGTTCGAGCGTCTGCGAGCGTGTATGCAGCCCATCGAGTTCGTCAGCGCCTGATGGAACCGCTGCCGGTGTCGCGGACGGATTCGCTGGTGTCGATGTCGCGACCGCCGGCGTGATCGACGGCTGCCGTCCATCGCGCGGCAACAGCAGGGCGAGTGCGAGCCCGGCAGCGAGCGCGGCGGGAACGATGGTGCGCCAGACGCGCGGGCGGCTACGTTTTTTCGCGAGAGCGAGTGCAAGTTCGGGCCACAGATCCGGCTGCGGCGCTGCATCGGGCAGCGCGCGCAGCGCGGCAGCGAGCGTGGGATCGGCGTGCGGGGTCATTGTGCCGTCGCGATCAGACATGGCGCGGCCTCTTGGGGCTGGGTGGGTTCGAGCAACGCACGCAGGCGGACACCGCCGCGTGCGACCTGGGACTTGGAGAAGCTCACCGACTTGCCGGTCATCGCGGCGATTTCCGGATGCGTGTATTCCTCGACGTGATACAGCCACAGCACGCTGCGGGTCAGTGCAGGCAGCCGGTCGAGCGCCTGTTCGAGATGACGCGAATCGGCGAGCGCCCACGGCGTCGGCGCGGTGCCCGGCGAGCTGTCGTCATCGGGCAATTCCTCGAATGCGACGCCGCGTTCGCGACGCAGGCGCATCAACGCCTGGTTGACGACGATCTGGCGCAGCCAGCCCCAGAACGGCGAGTCGCCGCGAAACTGGTGGATGCGCTCGAGCAGATGAAGCATTGCGTCGTGAACCGTTTCGCGCGCGCTGTCGGCATTGCCGAGCATGCGCAACGCGAGCGTGTACGACGGTCGCTCGAACGCGCGATAGATCTGTTCGAGCGCGCCCGTCTCGCCGCGGCGGGCTCGCGCGAGGACAGTGTCGGGGATGTCGATCTGGAAGCTGGCGGCGGTCACGGAACTGTCAGATGCAGGCGGATGCGGATTGGTCGCAGCGCAACGATGCGCCGCGGAAACGCCGGACGCCAGCACGATTCGCACGCGTGTCCGGCCGCTGTCCGGCAGCTCGGCGGACACTGTCCGCGAAGCGACAGACGTGAGTGAAAGCGTTGCGAATCAGTCGATTGCAGGATGGCACGGTCGTTGCTGATGGTTGAGCAAACCCGATGTTTTCCACGGAGACCTTCAGCCCATGATTCGCGACACCTCAGCCCAGGATCGCCAGGTTGTCCCGCCGCTCAATCGCCGCAAGTGGGCCACGTGGATCGGCGTTGCAGTGGCTGCTGTGATTGCTGTTGTCGTGTGCTTTCCGCTTGTCGCCCGTTTGATGTCGGCCGACTCATCGGCGAGCACGGCGCGTCTTCGCATCGCCGAGGTCAAGCGCGGAACGCTCACCCGCGATGTGTCGGTGCAGGGCAAGGTCGTCGCGGCGGTGAGTCCGACCGTCTACACGCGCACTGCCGGTACCGTCACGCTCGACGTGCATGCCGGCGACAAGGTGAAGAAAGGCGATGTGCTCGCCGAGATCGATTCGCCCGAACTGACGAACAAGCTCAAGCAGGAACAGTCCACGCTCGATGGCCTCGGCCTCGAAGTCGAACGCACCGGCATCGCGAATCGCAAACTGCAGGCGGCGTCGCAGATGGCATACGAGCAGGCCGTCATCGACCGCCAGACCGCGGAGCGCGAAGTCGAGCGCAA
>NZ_JBDSWZ010000283.1:0-4232 GCF_039926425.1 Dokdonella sp. | reverse complement strand
GGCCAGGCCAAACTGCTGCGCGTGCTGGAAAGCGGGCAGTTCGAGCGCATCGGTTCGAGCAAGACGCGCAAGGTCAAGGTGCGCGTGATCAGCGCGACCAATGCCGACGTGCCGGTGATGATCCGCGACGGACGTTTTCGCGAAGACCTGCTGTATCGGCTCAATGTGATCGAACTGCGTCTGCCGCCGTTGGCCGAACGCAGCGACGACATTCTGCCGCTGGCGGAACATTTCCTCGACGGTGCCGCCGCGTTCGACGACTCCGCGCGCGTCGCGTTGGTCAACCACGGCTGGCCCGGCAATGTGCGCGAGCTGAAGAACGCGATCCAGCGTGCAGCGCTGCTGTGCCAGGGCGGCGTCATCACCGCACGTGATCTCGGCCTTGTCGCGGTTCGAACAGGAAACGGCC
Organism: Dokdonella sp.; assembly: GCF_039926425.1. Classification (GTDB taxonomy): domain Bacteria; phylum Pseudomonadota; class Gammaproteobacteria; order Xanthomonadales; family Rhodanobacteraceae; genus Dokdonella_A. Next base: position 3,823 of record NZ_JBDSWZ010000283.1, on the reverse strand, counting down.
GCATCGCACCCGACGCCGAGCCCGACCGCGAGATGATCGAAGCCGCGTTGAAGAACGCGCGAGGGGTCATCAGCCAGGCGGCATCCGAACTGGGGCTGTCGCGTCAGGCCCTCTATCGACGGATGGACAAGCTCGGCGTGGAGCAGGGCGCCGGCGCGAAGTAGGCCGGACGCTCTGTGCGGCCGGCGCTCTTCCGTGCGCACACGCCGGCCGCAAACAACGCGTGCGGCCTACAATGGCGTGCATTCCTGCGTCGCGAACGCCCGACCAACGGCCCTCTTCTCCCGTGCGACTCCTTTCCCTCGAAGGCAAACTCGCCGCGGCACTGTTCGTCGCGATGATCACGGCAGCAGTGCTCGGCGCTTGGGCGACGCTGTGGTTCCAGTCGCCCTGGTACGGTGCTGGCATCGCCGTGCTGGCGCTCGGGGTCCCTGCGCTTGTGTTCGCTCGCGCGCTCGCGCGTCCGGTCGCCGCGTTGATGCGCGCGCTGTCCGGAAGTGTCACCGCATTCCGCGACGGCGATTTCAGCTTCTCGATCGGCGGACGTCGCGGTGACGAGGTGGGCGATCTGGTCGACGCCCACAACGAACTCGGACGCGTGTTGCGCGAGGAACGCCAGCATCTGTTCCAACGCGAGCTGCTGCTCGATACGGTGGTGCAGAACACGCCCACTGCACTGGTTCTTGTCGAGGAGCGCGGGCACGTCGTCTACGCAAACCTCGCCGCGCGCCAGCTGCTCAACGCTGGGCGACCGTTCAATGGGGAACGGTTCGACGCGATCGTCGAGACTGCGCCGGCACCGCTGGCACAAGCCATCGCTGGCGAAGTCGACAGCCTTTTCACCGTTCCGTTCGAGAACGAAGAGGAAACGTTCCATCTGTCGCAGCGCGCGTTCAAGTTGCAGGGTCGTCCGCATCGCCTCTATCAGATCAAGCGGCTTACCCGCGAACTTGCGCGCCAGGAAGTGGCGACATGGAAGAAGGTGATCCGGGTGATCAGCCACGAGTTGAACAATTCGCTCGGCCCGATCCGCTCCCTGTCGCATTCCGGCCGGGAACTCGCCCGGCTCGGCGACATGACGCGTCTCGGGATCGTGTTCGACACCATCGAAGAGCGCACGCGTCACCTTGAAGGCTTCATCCAGGGTTACGCGCGCTTTGCAAAGCTGCCTCTGCCACGTGCGGAGGCTGTGGACTGGGCTCCTTTCGTCGACGGCCTGTCCCGCAATTACGCGTTCGTGCTTGCTGGTCCGCTGCCGTCGACGGCCGGTTGGTTCGACCGTGCGCAGGTCGAACAAGTGCTGATCAATCTGCTGAAGAACGCGCACGAATCCGGAGGCGCCGGGGAAACCGTCGAACTCGGCGTGCAGCAGCAGTCGCGCGAAATCCGGATCGACGTGATGGATCGCGGCAGTGGCATGACCGACACTGTGCTTGCAAACGCATTGTTGCCCTTCTATTCGACGAAGCGCGCGGGATCCGGACTCGGACTCGCACTCGCGCGCGAGATCGCGGAAGCGCACGGCGGACGCGTGCAGTTGGCGAACCGGCGCGACGGCGGGCTCGTCGTGACATTCGTGCTGCCGCAGGGCGAGCACGTCGTGGCGCAGAAGCCCGAATCGACGTAACGCCGAAGCGTCGCGGCGGCACGCAACCAACGCATTGCCTATACTTCACGCATTCGCTGCAAAGGGAGTGCGTTATGGGTCTGGGTGCTCTGCCGATCGTCGTCGTCGCGGTTGCCTTCATCGTTCTGTACAAGCTCGTGCGCATCGTGCCGCAGGGATTCGAGTGGACAGTCGAGCGTTGGGGAAAGTACACGCACACGCTAGAGCCTGGTTTTCACCTGTTGATTCCGGTGATGCAGAACGTCGGCCGCAAGATCAACATGATGGAGCAGGTGCTCGACGTTCCATCGCAGGACGTGATCACCAAGGACAACGCGGTCGTCAAGGTCGATGGCGTCGTGTTCTACCAGGTACTCGATGCGGCCAAGGCTGCGTACGAAGTGTCGACGCTCGAAATCGCGATCATCAACCTGATCATGACCAACATCCGCACCGTGCTCGGCGGGCTCGATCTCGACGAGAGCCTCAGCAAGCGCGACGAGATCAATGCCAAGCTGTTGCGCGTCGTCGACGAAGCGACGCATCCGTGGGGTCTGAAGGTCACCCGCATCGAGCTCAAGGACATCCAGCCGCCACGTGACCTGGTCGATTCGATGGCGCGACAGATGAAGGCGGAACGCGAGAAGCGCGCGAACATCCTCGACGCGGAAGGATTCCGCCAGGCGGCGATCCTCAAGGCCGAAGGCGAGAAGCAGTCGGTGATCCTCGCCGCGGAAGGCCAGAAGGAAGCCGCGTTCCGCGAAGCCGAAGCGCGCGAGCGTTCGGCCGAAGCGGAAGCCAAGGCGACGCAGGTGGTGTCCGCTGCGATCGTCAATGGCGACGTCAACGCGCTCAACTACTTTGTCGCCAACAAGTACATCGAGGCATTGAAGGCGATGGCCGATTCTCCGAACCAGAAGATGCTCCTGCTGCCGATCGAGGCGACGGGGATCCTGGGGTCGCTCGCAGGCATTGCCGAACTGGCGAAGAATGCGTTCGCCGATCAGCAGGCGCCACGAGTCGCTGCGCCGACGCGCGGCAATCCGCCCCCGGCTCCGCAGATTCCCCGCTGACCGCGGACGTCTGAACCCGGGCCAACCTCGTCACTGAGTGGATGGACACGATGGACAATCTCGTCAACAACTACGGCTGGTGGCTGCTCGCGCTGGTGCTGATCGGCGTCGAGATGCTGGTGCCGGGCTACTTCATGCTGTGGATCGGTATTGCCGCCGGTCTCGTCGGACTCGTGATGCTGGTGGTTCCCGGAATGCCGGCGCTTGTTCAAGCATCGTTGTTTGCGGTCTGCTCGATCGCCGCGTGCCTGGTCTACTGGAAATATCTGCGTCCACTTGCCGAACAGCGAAACGACCAGCCGTTGCTCAACAAGCGCGGCGCGCAAATGGTCGGTCAGCGATTTGTGCTCTGCGATGCGATTGTCGACGGCCGCGGCAAGGTGCGCGTCGGCGACGGGACGTGGCTTGCGGAAGGTCCGGATCTGCCGGTTGGAAGCGAAGTGGAAGTCATCCGCGTCGAAGGCACGACGCTCGCGGTCAAGGCCCATCGACAGCCGCTCTAGCGTCGCCACTCATCGCGCCGATCGCGCGCGGGTCGGCGTCCACGTGTCGCCTGACGACTGCCTTCGTTCTGCGTCGTCCAATCGCACGCAACGCGGGCGCGCGCACTCCGCACGCTCGGTACAGTGGTTGGAATGCCCTGCGCCGACCGCGATAATGCGTGCCTCTTTCCGATCGGCATCGCCATGACCCAGCGCACCATCTTGAACGCCACCCACCGCGCACTCGGCGCGAAGATGGTCGACTTCGGCGGCTGGGACATGCCGATCAGCTACGGCTCGCAGATCGAGGAACACCACGCGGTGCGCAGCGACGCGGGCATGTTCGATGTCTCCCACATGACCGTGGTCGATCTCAACGGTGCGCGCTGCAGGCAATTCCTGCGGCATCTTCTCGCGAACAACATCGACAAGCTCAAGGTGTCGGGCAAGGCGCTCTATTCGTGCATGTTGAACGAGCAGGGTGGAGTGATCGACGACCTGATCGTGTACTTCCTCGACGAAGCATTCTTCCGCGTGGTCGTGAACGCATCGACGCGTGACAAGGACCTCGCGTGGATCGAACGCCAGGCGAAAGCGTTCGAGGTCGCCGTGACCGAGCGTCCCGACTTCGCGATGATCGCGGTGCAGGGTCCGAATGCGCG
>NZ_JBDSWZ010000282.1:0-6707 GCF_039926425.1 Dokdonella sp. | reverse complement strand
GGGCTTCGACAGCCTCAGCATTCCGCTTCCGGCAGGTCGGGAGGCAACCGGGCGTAGCGCGTACATCGGTGACGCAAATCCCAACATGAACTGGCGCTCGCAGGTGACGGCCGGGGCCGTGAACTTCAGCACCGACTTGACCATCCCGGGCTTCGCTTCTGGCGGGTATCCAATGCCGACGGCGCTTCCGACGCTTGACTGGGGCTCGCTGTATTCGTTCTCGTTCGTGTCGGATGCTCCCCCGGTGGCGGGTTCTGCAACATTGCACGTTGCGCAGTCGGGTTCGCCGGCAAGCTACACGGTTGCGACTCTGGTTCCGGCCGGAAGCGCTCGCATTGCCAAGGCGAATTGACACCTGTCGGGAACCGGCGGCGCACTTGCGCCGCCGGTCGTTTGGCGAGGTGCCGCGCATGCGGTATGGTTTCGCCCCTTGCACGATGATCCGGGGATCCACCGAGTGCTTCTGAACCAACGCCATCCCGTCGGTGCGTTCATCGTGGCTGCGGTTGTTGCGCTGGGCTTGGTCCTTGGCCAGCGCGCGTTGGCTCTCGACTTTACCCCGCATGGCACGCAGCCCGGCTTGCAGTGGCCGCTCGAGTCCGCAAGCACGTGCGCCGATTGCCATCGCAGTTCCAATCCGGCGAACGCGGGATTCATGCCGCACTCCAGCTGGGGTGGTTCCATGATGGCCAACGCGACCCGTGATCCGTTGTTCTGGGCAGCGCTGGATATCGCGAACAAGGATGCCGAGAGCATCGGAAAACCCGGCGTCGGCGATTATTGCCTGCGCTGCCACACGCCCGCGGCATGGCTCAAAGGCGACGTCGTCAAGGATGGCGCTGGTGGAATGTCCGGGCCTGGCGGAGAGCAGGGGTGTCAACTGATCGGCAACTACGCGCGCCGCGATCTCGGATCCAACGACTACTCGGGAGTGGATTGCCACTTCTGCCATCGCCTGACACCGACGGGTCCGAACGATGAACCCGGACTCATTGGCAACGCCAACACCTGGCTTGACGACAGCACCGTCTGCACCAACCCGGACGGTTCGAGCTATGGCGGGCCGTGCCGTCGCGGTCCGTATCCCTACACGAGCGCAACCGATCCGCTGCAGCCGCCGCACGGTTGGACCTATTCGAAGCACCATACGCAGTCTGCAATCTGCGGAAGCTGCCACGACATCACCACGCCCGACACGGACGAAGGTCCGCTGAAGACGCTGATCCGCGCCGATGGCAGCGACAGCGGCCGCCCGTTTCCGATCGAGCGTACCTTCACCGAGTGGAACCGCAGCCTGTTCGCCGATGCGGTGTTCCGCGACGGATTCGGTGATGCGCCTGCCGGTATTCCCGCGCTGGCCGGATCCCAGCAGTGCCAGGACTGCCACATGCGCACGTCGGTCGATCCGCTTGCCAAGGCCTGCGATCTCAACCCCTCCGGTTCGCGCACGAACAACCTTCCGGTGCACGAGTTTGTCGGGGCGAACACCTGGATTCCTGCGGTGATCAAGGGCGAATACGGCGAAGCGCTGCAGCGACCCGAGGATTTCGATCAGACGATCGAGTGGGCGCGCGCCAGCCTGCAGTCGAGCGCGACCGTTTCCGCGTCCGTCACCGCGTATACGGCTCCCGCCGGCGCGACAGCCGGTGCGCTGTCACTGACGGTGAAGGTGACCAATTTGTCGGGCCACAAGTTGCCGACCGGCTATTCGGAAGGTCGGCGCATGTGGATCAACGTCGAAGTGCGCGACGCGACCAATCAGGTGGTGGCGCAGAGCGGTGCTTATGATGGCGCCAGCGCATTGCTCGCAGAGGACGCGCAGGCCCGTGTCTACGAAATTCTCCAAGGCATCTGGGACACCGCAACGTCCAGCTGCAAAACCGTCGAGGGTGGCCGCAAGCAGTTCCATTTCGTGCTCAACAATTGCGTCGCCAAGGACAATCGCATCCCTCCGCTCGGAATGAAGCCGAAGACGGTCGACGACCCGACCGGCGAGGAAGTGGCGCCGGTGGGGCAGATCTATCCCGAGACGTCGCCCGGTTCCGGCGTGCTGGTGAACATGGATACCGCGCCTTACGCATTCGTGTTGCCAGCGTCGTCGACAGGCCCCTTTACGGCGACCGCCACGCTGCGCTACCAGACGTCGAGTCGCGAGTACATCGAGTTCCTTCGCGATGAAGCGGTTGCGAATGCGACCCCCGGGGAGAACACGTTGTGCAGCGGCGGGCCCAACCGTCCCTTCACCGTCGGCCCGCAGGAGCGTTCGCGCGGTGAGTTCGCGTATCAACTCTGGAACAACGCACCGGATGACGCCACCCAGCCGGGCTATGGGAAATCGCCACCCGAAGCTGTCGCGATGACCACTGTGACCGCCGGCAAATCGCAAGGAAAAACACGTTGAAATTTCTGGCGTCTCTCACTTCTGCAGCACTGATGCTCTCACTCGGAGCGTGCGTCGCTCCCGCTCCAAGAACCAGTGGCGCCATGAACGCGCCGCCTGCCAGCGATGTCCCGGCAGAGGGCCGCATCCGCGGTTACGTGGTCGAGCGGCGATATGGCGATTTCCGCATGACGGATGGCAGGGAAGTCCGCTTTGACGTCGAGTATGGCTGGGACTATGCGCGCGGAACCGGTGTTCGCAAGACGTTCGACCCTGCAGGCAAGCTGCTGTCGTCGGAAGATCTCGTCAACGGCGAAATGGCGCTGAGCGAAATCGAGCAGGAGCGCGTTCGCGCGCTCGTGCGCGGGCAGCCTGCGCTGAAGTCGATCGCGAACGGTCCAGGCGTTGTGGTCTGGGGCGAAGGGTTTCTCTGGCGCGTGACCGGTGATCGCTACTGCGACCGCGGATCGCGCTGCATCCATGCGATCATCGCGAAAGATGGAGGCCTGACAGCAGTGGGCCATGCGATCGTCGACCTGCAAAGCGACCGTGTCGTGTATCCGTTCTACGATGGTTCGAAATTGAAGTCTTCTACCGGGGAGTAGCGAATGCGTGCGTTGAAAATCCTGTTTGCGATGGTGGTCTGGATGTCGGGCGGCTTCGCCGCGCTGGCGCATGCGGATTCGCCGACCTGTACCAGTCCCGAGAAGAAATTGAGCTGGCCGACGGTCAACCCGGTTTGGGAAATGTGCTACCTGCCGCCTGACCAGAGTGTCGGCGCCGATGGGTCGGGCATGGAATTGCGCAAGGTATATTTCAAGGGACATCTGGTGTTCACGCGCGCGCACGCGCCGATGCTGTTTGCGGAATACAAGGATGGCGGTGGAGGCAACTGCTATCGCGACTGGAAGGACGACACCGCGTCGGTGCTGGCCGACCATGCGGTTCAAAACCAGCTCGGCATTTCGGTCGACCCCCCGAAGGCAACGACATCGTGTGACCGGTCGCATGATCCCACTGCGTCGTACGGACAGTGCCCGTTCCAGCTTGCCGGCTATCCGAATGCCACGGCGTCGTGTTTCTTTGGCGTGGCGGTGGAAGACGGTGGCGACCACGTCACGTTGACGACCCAGTACGCTGCTGCCTGGTACATGTATTCGTCGCGCTGGACGTTCTTCAGCAATGGCACGATCGAGCCGTCCTTTGGTTTCGGAAACAACAACGGCACGTACAACAGCGTCACCCATTGGCACCACAATTACTGGCGCATGGAGTTCAACATCGACTCCGGCAACAACACGGTCAGCACCAACGGTGTCGACCAGAGCGTGGAGTTCAGCGACCTGCGCAATGCAACCAGCGGACCCGGCGGCGGACCGAAGACCTGGGAAGTGCGCAACGCGGCCACCGGCAATGGCTACAAGTTGATTCCGGGTGCGAACGACTACCTGACGCCCACCAACGAGTCGGGACGCAACTTCCACACCGTCGACGTGATGGCAACGCAGATGCATGCCGGCGAATATGCAGACCGCACCGACAATCCGCTCAGCTCGTGCACGATGAACAAGTCGGCGCTGGTCAACAGTGAAAGCCTGCTCAATACCGCGATCGCGCTCTACTACCACGTGTCTGTGCGTGACAGCACGGCGGGTAGCTGGCCGCCCGGTTGCACTGGCGCCAGCTGCATTCCGCAGGATTCGATGGAGTGCAAGAAGACTGGCCCGTCCCTCGTTGCGTTCGGTCCGTGGGTGGACACGACACCGACCAACCCCGCCGCAACCGTCGCTCCGGGCAATGTCGAAGTCGTGGTCAATCAGGGTTCCAGCGCGACCGACATGTTTGGCATCACCAACAGCGGCGAGCCGGGCAGCCTGCTGACCTACACGATCGACATGTCGCCGACCTCGTGTGCCAGCCCGTCGGCGGTTTCATGGTTGAGTGTCGCGCCTGCCGCCAGTTCGGTCGCGCAGGGAGCGACGAGTACGGTGACGGCCACGGTCAACGCGACCGGATTGTCGGTCGGCAGTCATAGTGCGGTCCTCTGCGTGCACAGCAACGACGCAGCAAACCCGGTGGTTTCTGTTCCGGTCTCGGTGACGGTCGATGCGGCATCGGCGCCGACTGGCGTTGTCTCGACCAACGCGCTGAACTTCAGCGTCGTGTCCGGACAGAGTTTCAGCGGCGTCTTCAGCGTCGGGAACAATGGCGCGCAGGGCAGCATGCTGCACTACACCGTCGACACCACGACACCTGCCTGGTTGAGCGCGTCACCGACCTCCGGATCTGTCGCCCAGGGCGGCTCGCCGTCTGTCATCACGGCGACTGCCAATGCGACGACTCTGGTGCCGGGCACCTACACCGGAACAGTCAACGTGCACACTGACGATACGGCCCACCCCACATTGGCGGTGGTCGTCACGCTGACGGTGACCGCGCCGAACCCGACCGCAACAACATCGACGACGCACCTGAGTTTCGCGCTTCCGGCAAACGCAACCGGCAACCAGAGTTTCACCGTGTCCAATGCCGGTCCGGCGAACAGCACCCTGCATTTCACGATCGACACGGCACCGACGTCCTGCGCCAGTCCGGCCGCGGTTCCGTGGTTGAGCGCGTCGCCCGCGTCTGGTGCGGTGCAGCAAGGTCAGCCTGCCACAACGATCGTTGCAGCAGTCAACACCGCGGGCCTCGCTGCAGGCAGTCATTCCGCGCTCGTTTGCGTGCACACCGACGATCCCGCGCATTCGGTGATTGCTGTTTCGGTCGCTCTGGTGATCGACAGCGATGTGATCTTCCGCAACGGATTCGACATTCCGTAGCGCGTCTGACTTCGCTTTCGGCTCTTCTGCGGAGGAGTCGAAAGCGGAGGATCGGCGAAATTCAGAAAACCCTACTTGCGTCTCACAATCTTCGGGGCTACTGTCGGGTTTCACGTGAGGGCGCAAGCGCGTCACACGGACCATCTGTTTCAAGTGAAATGACGCCGTCGGGGATGATGGCGTTGTGCAGGCAATCACCGGACTGAACGGAGATCATGCGCGCTGCATTCAACAAATTACGGGTAGATTTTTTCATTCGGTCGCAGCTCGCCGCGGCCCGGTAGCCTCGTGGACGCAACCGCGAGGTTGCCTGCACGTTATTTTCCGACTGGGGAAACACATGACAATGAAATCGTGGCACATCACTTTGCCGACCACCGGTCCTGGGGGACTCTCATCATGATCAAGCGCAAGTTAATCAGTTCAATCGCCGCGGCAGTCGCCGTAACGGCGTTGTCGTTCGGATCGGGCAGTTCGTCTGCCGCGATCGTGTGCGGATCGGTGCCCACGCCGATCACCATCACCAATAACATTGACGGCCTGTACATCAACTTCGTGACCGGGGCGAACGCAAACGCCACCGTTGCAGGTTGGGACCTCAACGCTTACGCGGCAACCGGCGCTTTCACATTCTTCTGGAGCGCTGGCGCGGCCAATACCAACGCCGGCCTCCTGACGGGCGCCAAATATGCCGCGCTTGCGGCGGGCGTCGCGGTCGGTCCTGCCGGTACCTATGGTGCTGCAGGTGTGGCTACGGCCGCCCAGATGGCCGATTGGCGTGCTGGCGTCACCAATCAGTACCTTGGTGTCAGGTTCAACAACGAGGTGACCGCGGCGACCAATTACGGTTGGGCCCAGCTCACGACGACGGGTCCGACAACGGGTTTCCCGGCCACACTCAATGCTTACTGCTATGAGAACACCGGCCTCGCCATCAACACGGGTGATACCGGCGCTGCAGTGACGTTCACGGTGACGCCGAGCGTTGGTACGCCGTCGGGCACGATCTCGCCCGCGACGCCGCAGACAGTGACGAGCGGTGCGACGTCAACGTTCACGCTGGCTCCTGCAGCCGGCTTCCACACCGACACGGTGACAGGCACCTGCGGCGGAGTGCTGACGGGTAACTCCTACGTGACGGCTGCCGTGACGGCCAACTGCACGGTCATCGCGAATTTCGCCGCAGATTCGTCGGGTGGAACATTTCCGCCGGACGAGAACTTCGACGAAGTGACAGCTCCGGCGCTTCCGACCGGCTGGACGGGTACCGGATTCACCACCGTCACCACGGCGGCTGATTCGGCACCGAACTCCGCGTTCGCAACGGAACTTCCGACGGTCAATGACTTCACCCTCGACACACCGGCGTTCACTCCGTTGGGTGCGACGACGCTGACGTTCCGTCATCAGTTCAATCTGGAAGACACGTTTGATGGTGCGGTGCTTGAAATCAGCATCAATGGCGGCGCCTTTGCCGACATCGTGACCGCCGGTGGTGCATTCAC
>NZ_JBDSWZ010000281.1:0-7174 GCF_039926425.1 Dokdonella sp. | reverse complement strand
TTTCCGGTCGCCGTGTTGCTGACATTCTGGCCGTCCGCACTCGCTTGTGGCGTGACAGGAATCGTGTAGCTGATCGATCCGCCGACGGCGATTCCTGCAGGCAGCGCGCAGGTGATGACTTGCCCGGCCGCACTGCAACCCGTGGGGAGCGTGCCGATCGACAAGCCTGCGGGAATGGTGTCTACCAGCGTACCGACCAACGTCGGCGCCTGGCCGTTGTTGGTCGCGGTGATCACATAGCTCGCCTCGACGCCGACGATGAGGGTGCCCTGCAGGGTTTTCTCCACGTCGATCAATGGCGCGTCGACCGGCGTTTCAATCGCGCTGGAACAGCGGGGCGCGGCCGGGCAGCCGCTGTCGCCACCACCGGACGTACCGGCGACGTTGCGGGCCGGAGATGTCGTGCCCGCGGCAATCGCCACGGGAACGCTGATGATGGGCGCATTGGCACCCGGGCTGAGCACGGCATTGGTGCTGCACACGACATTGGTCGGCGTGCTCGCACTGCAGTTCCAACCCGTTCCGCTGGGCGTCGCGGTCGTCGTGATGCCGGGCGGCAGGGGATCGGTGACGGTGATGGTGCCGGTCGTTGCGGAGGTACCGCTATTGCCGACCAACACCGAGTAGGTGCCGGTCTGGCCGACCGCGAATGCTGCGGGTGTCGCGGACTTCTGGATGCTCAGTTGCGGCGCGCCGCCATTGGAATTGGTGACGGTCGAGCCGCGCACGCAGGGCGGGGTCGAACAGGTGGTTCCGGTCGGCGGCGTCACCGATGCGGTGTTGGTGATCGTGCCGGTCGCGGCGAGATCAACCGTGCCGGTGACCGAAATCAGCAGACTGGTGCCGCTCGGCAATGCGACCTGCGTGAGCGCGATCGTGTTGGTGGTCCCGGTCGCGCCACTGCCCGCTTGCGTCGTGTCGCAATCGGCACCCGCACCGGTCGCAACGCACGACCACGCGCTCACCGCGACGTTCGCAGGCACGGTGTCGAGCACACTGGCGCCGCTGACGCCGCTCGGACCGTTGTTCACGACAGTGATGCTGTAGTTCAGCGACTGGCCTGGCAGATACGTGCCTGCAGGACTTGCAACCTTGGTAATCGCGAGATTCGCCAGCGGTGTGATCGCAAGCGTCGCGACGGCCGTGTTGTTGGCCGGATTCGGATCGGGCGTGTCGCTTCCAGCGGTTGCAGTTCCGCTGATCGGGCCGGTCAATGGCGCGGTGAAATCCACCGTGCAGTTGATCACGCCGCCGACCGGAAGCGTCGCCACCGGCGGTGCGGGAGTACAAAAGACGACGGCTCCGGCGGGCAGGCCGGCAACAGTGCAGGTCGCGTTCGCTGCGACGCCCGGACCGTTGTTGGTGCAGGTGAAGGTGCCATGCACGGGATCACCGGCATTTGCAGTCGGCGGCAGGGTGATCGTTGCCTGCATGTCCGCGTCCACCACATTGGTGGTGACGGTGGATGAATCGTTGTTGTCTTCGTCGGGATCGGTGGTGCCGACCGGCGGATCGACATGCGCGGCATTCAGAACCGCTTGTACCGTCGCGGGTGCGGTGCCGGTGATCAGGATCTTCGCAGTGGCGCCCGTCGGCAACGTTGCAATGAAGCCACTGACGGCATTGCCCGCGACGGTGATGTCGGCATTGTTGCAGACAGCGCCCCCGGTGACGGCGCCGCAACTGGCGGCGACTGCGGTGATCGCGGTCGGGACGGCATCGCTGAACAATGTTCCGCTGGCATTGCCTGGACCGTTGTTGGAAACAATCAATTCATAGTTGATCGTCGCTCCGGGAGCCACTGTTGCCGGTCCGGTTTTCGTGACGGCGACGTCAGCCTCGACCGCGTTGGTGATCACGCAATCGACCAGGTCGTCGGCGTTTCGCACATCGAGCGTCGGCGGGTTGGCCGGGTCGTACGCAATCGCGGCCCCATTACCGGGCAGAACCGTCGTCGACCCCGCATTTGAGTTGGTGCACTGGATGGTCTTCTTGTACTGGGCCAGCGACGACGCACTGCCCGGCGCCATGTCCTCCGCGAGGGTCACGATGTTGCCCGGCAGGATCGATGCGCTCAGCGTGTCTTGCGCGCCTGTCGTCGTTCCGCTGGTCGTGCAGTCGCCAATGGCACCCGGCAACGCCGCGGTGCATGCGCCCCGTCCGATCGACAGCGGCGGCGTCGCGTTGTTGAGGATCCGATAGGTGAACTGGTCGGAAGGATCGCCTCTGGAGACAATGTTCTTGGTCAGGCGCACCGCGCCCCAACGGATGCCGAGCATGATTCCCTGCTTGGCAGTCGAGGTGATCGATGCGGTCACGTCGAACGTCCCTGTCGCGGGTTTCGCAGTTGTCACCAGCCACGCGGCCACCGGCGCGCTTTGCGCCGCCTCGACCACGGTTCCGGTGCCGATGCCGGGCAGGATCGCGGGGCCGTTGCGTCCGGTCGCCGGCAAGCGCTCCAATTGGTTCCAACTATCTCCGGTCGAGATGAAGGTGATCTTCCCCCCGGCGCCATCGCCCGTGTCCATCGATTCGCCATCGACAAGAATGATCTCGAATTCGTCGACGGCATCACCGCGCGGGTTGACGAGGTTGATGTTGGACAGCTTGAAACTGACGTTGTTGCCGATACTGCCGTCGGTTGGATACAGCACGACGTTCGGTCTGCCGTTGACGGACACATTGCCGGCGCAGGTGCCGGGATACGTGCTCCACGTGTAGCCGACGTTGCCCATGGCAGAGCCATTGTAGGTGGGCGAACAGACGCCTTCGAACTTGCGCGTACCGCTTCCGGTGCGCGTCAGGTCCAGACTCAGGACGGAGCCGTCCGCGAGATTGAACGAGAATGCCGTCGTGCCGTCGGCGACCGACGAATAGCCGCTCCAGTCCATCCAGTAGATCTGGTCGGCGTGAGCGCCGCTGCCGGCGTCCGCGCGATAGGCGTTGTTCGCCATCGCAAAAGGCGCGAACCAGAGGACAGATGCCGCCGCCAGTCCATTCACCACACGGCGCAGCCGCTTTTCGATCTTCATGTTCGCCCCTTCCATCGTTGTCTTCGATCAGGGGCGACCTCGGCAACGTGCTGGCCAACCTCCATCAGAAAGGTCGAAAGCCGTTGCTGCGAACTTCGCGGGTGAACTCAACGCCCCGCTCTTGCGAAGCACGTCGAGAACACAACAGACGCAAACGCGCCCCTGCACATGGGGACAGCGTAGGAAAGAAGCGCGGCCAAACGCACTCACCCAACTTCTCGCTTGCTCACCAAAGCTCACGCGAACGCCGCGAAACCGCACGAATTCGCGCTATTTGCGGGATTGCAACAAAAGGCAACACGGCAAGATCGACTCGCGAGCGGGTCCGCTGCGCGTGGCCTCAGGCCGGCGGGTTTCCTGCTGTGCCCAACAAGACGTAGCCGCGACCGCGACTTGCGTTCAATGGGAATGGCTCGTTGAATTGCCTGGCGACCTTGCGCCGAAGGCGATGGATCAGCATCTCGAGACGATGCGGATCAAAATCGTGCTCACACTCGCCAAGATCCGCGATCAGTTGTGCACGCGCGACGGGTTCGCCGGCTGCCGCGATCAACCGCTCGACCACGCAGCGCTCCGATTGCGTCAGAACAACGTAGTCGCCGGACGGCGCATGCAGATGCCACCCGTTCGACGACACGCTCCACCCGCGCGGGGGATCGCCGGGCGCATCGCTCCCGGTTCGCATCCGGCGCAACAATGCGTCGATGGTCGCGGTCATGAATTCCATGTCCACGGGCTTCGACAGCCACACGTCGACCGCATCGGAAAGTCCTTGCACACTTTTTTCCACATCGTGGCGGCCGGTCAGCACCACGATTCCCAGAGACGACACGTCGCGCAGCTGACGCGCAACCGACAACCCGTCTTCGTCACTCAAGCCGATGTCCAGAACGATGGCGTCGAACGAGGTCGACAACAGGCGTCGATACAGCTCTGACGAATGCGCGAACGTCTCGACCGAAAATCCATGTTGGACCAACCCGGCGCGCAGGATGTGTTCACGAAACGCATCATCGTCCTCGAGTACCGCGATCCGTGCCTGGGATGCAGCACCAACCGTTCGGCGCTGTGCAGCCTCCCGATCAGGCATGGGCGAGGCCCGCCATCGGCAGGCGCACGCGAAACGTCGACCCCGCCCCCACCTCACTTTCGAAGGTAATGTCGCCACCCGCCGCGTTGACCAGATTCTTCGACACGGAGAGGCCGAGCCCGGTACCCTGCCCCGCAGGCTTGGTCGTGAAAAACGGCTCGAACAAGCGCTCGGAAACATTCCTGTGGATGCCGCGTCCGGTATCGCGGAATTCCATTTCCACAGCGGAAACGTCGGCAAGCACGCGCGTGCGCGCGTGGAATTCGCCGCCGTCAGGCATCGCGTGATTGGCATTCGCGGCGATATTCAACACGACCAAATCCAGCTGTGCGCGGTCGAACGCGATCATTTGACGGTCCGCCGAAACGTCCAGTGCAATGCGAACGCGTGGATCGAACAGCTGGCGCAACATCGGCTTCAAGTCCCGCAGTGCGTCAGCCACGTCGAACTCTTCGATCTTCGTCGCTTCGATTCGGCTGAAATCAAGCAATTTGCGCGTCACTGCGGTGGCGCGGCGACCGGCGGCGTCGATACCGCCCAGAATTTCCTTGAGCTCAACGCCGTCGGTCGTGCGAAGTCCTCTGGAGGCATATCCGAGAATCAGGCCAAGCAGATGGTTGAAATCGTGCGCGATGCCACTGGCGAGCCTTCCGACCACCTCGACCTTCTGAGCATGGATCAATTGCTGCTCGGCTTTTTTGCGCTCTGCCATCTCGGCTTCGAGTCGGTGGTTCGCGACCGCCAGAGCGTCGCCGCGGCGGGTCGCCTCACCCAGGCTTTCGCGCAAGGCTTGCACGCTGCGATCGATCACCACGGCGATCAGCAGGAACATGACCGATTCGATCACGACACTCATGGTGACGTTGAGAGGAGTGTCGATTGCCGACGCGGCATTGCGCACGTCGACGACGCCCCCGGCGGTGTACGCGATCACCACGCAAGCGAATGTCAGCCAGAGCGCGCGACGACCGATCATCAGGCCTGCGAGCACCATCCATACGACCTGCAGCGGTTGCTCGAATGCTTGCGAGGTCGTGCCCGCGGTCGCGTACGAGAAAATCATCGCCGCGGCGATCAGCGCCAGCGTCTGGCGGATCGCCCACTGAAAGCGCCCGCGCCGGATGAGGAGCACACCCGACATCGCGACTGCGCTGATCATCAGGCTGACGACCATGCTCTGAATTTCGCCATCCCGCCACGGAATGTCGGAAGCGAACGCGCGATACAGCCACATCAACGGGGGGGCGCACCCGAGAAACAGCAACACGACCTGCAGCATTGGCGCATTGCGCCGGTCGATCGGATCAGCGATCGGCGCGCGCCACAGCCAGCGCGGGACGCGGCCGCCTGACGACGTCGCGTCACCGTCGGGATCCGCGCTGTCCGCGCCAGTTGGGCTAGGCATATCGATCATCCAAGTCATCTCCATGGAAAATCCCGCCACGGAGCCGATGGGGAGAAGCCCAGCAGCCGCGATATCGTGCAACGGCGGGTCGTGCAGACAAAGATAGCCGAAGGCTCGGTGAGCCGCATGTCCGTTTTCGACCCACTATGACGTATTGGATCGATTGACACGAAATTTTTCACAGAGGTGGTGCCATGCTCGGCTTGAATGGGTACGCGATGCGGATCGGCTTGCTCCTCGCGGCGGCGGGCCCGTGTGTCGCCGCGCAGGCGACCGACAGTATTTTCGCAAATGGATTCGAGGCACCGCGCTGGGTGCAGGGGTACTACGTCGGCTACGAACGCACCCTGTATCCGATTGGCGACGTGGATTTTTCGACAGTCACCCACTTGATGGTCGGACGCGTGCGGCCACTTGCCGACGGCAGTGTGACCACGGATTTCGATATCGACACGGTCAACGGTCCTGCGTGGGCTCACGCGGCGGTCAACGCCGCGCATGCCGCCGGACGAAAGGCGATCGGCATGGTCGGCGGCGCCGGCGAGGTCGGTGGATTCGAGGGTGCAGCATCGGCGGCCCATCGCGCGACCTTCGTGGCGAATCTTCTCGCCGTCGTGGACACCTATCACTTCGATGGCCTGGATCTCGACTGGGAGCCGCTCGAAGGCAACGACAAGGCGTTGTTCGTCGCATTGGCGCAAGCACTGCGCGCCGCGCGACCAGGCCTGCTTCTGACCGTTCCGCTGCTCTGGACCAACACGAATTTCGACGACACGCCCGATCCCTTCCTCGCGCAGATCGCGCCGTTGTTCGACCGCATCAACGTGATGACTTACGACATGGCCGGGCCGTGGGATGGCTGGCAAAGCTGGCACAACTCGGCGCTGTACGGTGAAACGCCAAATACTCCGTCGTCGATCTCGGCGACGATTGCCTACCACCGCGCGTCCGGAGTCCCCGCCGCGAAGCTCGGCTACGGCATCGCGTTCTATGGAGACTGCTGGCAGGGCGTGACCGCGCCTCACCAGCCCGGCGGCAACATCAGCAACAGCGACGGCACCATGAGCTACACGAACATCCTGGCCGGCTACTACACGCCGTCGCGCCGAATCTGGGACGCAACCGCAAAGGTGCCGTATCTTTCTTCTTCCACGCCGTTCGGCGTCGGCGGCTGCACCTTCCTCAGTTACGACGACGCCGAGTCGATCGCAGGCAAGGGTGCATACGCCCGCGCGCAAGGTCTGGGCAGCGTGATCATCTGGACGATCAGCCAGGGCCATATCCCGACGCTTCCGGCGGGACAGCGCGATCCGTTGCTCGACGCGATCCGCACCTCATTTCTCCAATAGCGGTCGCAGCGCTCGGCTCTGCACCACGCAAATGTTCCACAACATTCTCGAATGGAATCTTCACCATGCAGTCCCGTACCGCGCGAATCCTTGCTGCACTCCTGACGATCGGCGTGTTCGCCACCCGTGCCCATGCGGACCTGACCGTCTACGACGACGCGCTGCAGAACGGCTTTCAGGATTACTCCTACGGCGGTGGCAGCAACTTCGTGAACACTGCGCCGGTGCATGGAGGCAACCGCTCGATCGCCCTGACCGGCAATGCGTTCAATGCACTGTCGTTTTTCCACGATCCGGG